>JAHQWZ010000051.1 GCA_029856425.1 Candidatus Thorarchaeota archaeon | reverse complement strand
ACACTCCGCTCCTTGGAACGCTCAAGTGCCTCAGCCATCCAGTCGAGATACTCCTTTCTGTCCACGAACACGCGTTCGGATGGTTCGTAGTGCTCGTACATACTGCATACCCCTGACACGGAAACGGTACATACTCAGGCATCCTGCTCATAAGCTCGTCGGTACTCAATCTAGTACGCCGTGTATTCAGCGTCTTACTTACCAGCTAGAACTTTTCTATCCAATACGCTTCAGGAGAGAATGAGTTCTTGAAGTCTTTAGATTACAGTTCTGTTTTCTGCAAGTTGTGATGACTAACAAAGTCTTTAGGAGCGATTAGATCAGCATTCTGTTGCTCAAAATGATAAGGTGGACACCATGACGGATGAACTTGTCCCCAAGGATTTACAGAAACAGTACACAAAGGAAGAGATTCTTGATATTGAGAAAGAGCACCTTGCTCCCGCAGTAGCCCACTATTACCAAGATCCTGTGCTATTTGTCAATGGCGAGGGAGCCACTCTTGAGGACAGCTCCGGTAAGCGCTATATTGACCTCTTTGCAGGCATATGCACGACAATTACCGGATACAACCATCCCAAGTATGTTGCCACCATCAAGTGGCAGGCAGAACGGCTTGTATATACAAGTTCGCTCTATGCCACAGTACCATACGCAGTTCTGGCAAAGCGACTCGCTCGGATTGCACCATCAGGTCTATCTCAGTCATTTATCGTCAACAGTGGTTCCGAGGCCAATGAGGCAGCAATCTTTGCTGCACGGAAGTACACAGGCAACCCATACATTGTAACATGTTCGAGGGCCTATCATGGGCGAACCGCTCTGGCAAGAGAGCTCTCTAGTGCGGGCTGGCGTACGGTTCCTGAAGGCCACCCTCCTGGTGTACGATTCACTTCCTATGGCTATTGCTACCGATGTCATTTTGGAAAGGAGTATCCTGAATGCGACTTCGAATGCGCTCGTTATCTTCGTGAGGTTATAAGGACTCAGACCAACAATGCCATTGCCGCGTTCATTGCTGAACCAATCCAGGGAGTTGGTGGAATCATACAGCCACCCTCGGACTACTTCCGAATCGTACATGAGATTGTGAAGGAATATGGCGGTCTCTACATATCAGATGAGGTGCAGACTGGATTCGGCAGAACAGGAAGCAAATGGTGGGGAATTCAGCATGCTGGGGTAGATCCAGACTTCATCACTCTAGCAAAGGGGTTTGGAAGTGGAGTCCCGATTGGCGGCTTTATCACAAGTCCTGAGATCGTTCGGGATTATGCTATGATAGACGGATTCGCGACCTTCGGAGGGAATCCACTGTCCTGCGCGGCAGCGGTAGCTGTCATTGAGATTATCGAAGAGAGCAATTACCTAGAGAAAGCTGCGAAACTAGGCAATGCCTTCAAGCAGAAACTGGAAGCACTTGAGGAAGACCACAAGCTTGTAGGTGAAGTGCGTGGCCAGGGGATGATGATTGGAATTGAGCTTGTCCGTGACAAAGTCACAAAAGAGCCTGCTGTACAGGAGATGGCTCAAGTCATGGAGCTCACTAGGGCGAGAGGGCTGCTCGTAGGTAAGGGAGGACTTGATGGCAACGTTGTCCGACTTCAGCCACCACTTGAACTCACATCTGAGCAGATTGATGAGTCCTGCGCAATCCTCGATGACATCATCTCAGAGATTGAGAAGAAGATGTGAAAGGCATCAAAGGTCGGTAAGACTCCCGTAGCTATCAGGTCTTCTGTCCCGATAGAACTGCCAGACATTACGGACCTCCCGAATCATGTCCAAGTCTATATCAGCTACAACTAGTTCCTCCTTATCTCGCGACCCCTGTATCACAATTTGTCCACGGGGATCAGCAACATATGAACTACCATAGAAAGTCCCTGTCTTCCAAGGTTCTTCTCCGACTCTATTGATAGCTGCAATGAAGTACCCATTGGCTACTGCATGTGCAGGCTGTTCAATTGTCCACAAATGTTCAGACAAGCCTGCAACGGTTGCCGAAGGATTGAACACAATCTCTGCTCCATTCAAGCCGAGTGCACGCGCTCCCTCTGGGAAATGCCGATCATAGCAGATATAGACACCAATTTTGGCAAGTGAGGTCTCAAAGACCGGGTATCCAAGATTTCCAGGTCGAAAATAGAACTTCTCTTGAAACCCTGGTTCAATCTGAGGAATGTGCATCTTCCTCATTTTGCCCAGAAGAGACCCGTCAGAATCAATGACGATGGCAGTATTGTAGTAGACACCAACATCTTGCTCTTCATACATTGGAGCGATTAAAATAAAGCCATGCTCTTTTGCCAGTTCACCCATTCGCGCGCATAGAGGACCAGGGATTGACTCTGCATACTTGTACCACTTTTTGTCTTGTTCAGCACAAAAGTATGGTCCATAGAACAACTCTTGGAAACACAGAACTTGGACTTTTTGCTGCACAGCAATATCTGCAAAGCCCTCGTGCTTCCGTATCATCTTCTCGATGTTTTCTTCAATCTTGCCTTCGTCCTCGACGTCGCCTTCCCATTGAGCTTGAACTAGACCTATACGCACATTTCTCATTGTCGTCACTCCAATGGCTTTAGTAAATTGACCACTAATCTATTCACCTAATAGGACTTTCCTAAATCGATTTATGTCGGCTGCTCCATTAGTTTAAGGAGGCCTTTCCATGGTTGAGTTGGATCTAATTGTTAAAAATGGTGAAATAGTGACCGCCTCTGACAGATATACTGCAGACATTGGAGTGAGTGATGGAAAGATTGTGACCATCGCGCAGGATCTCAGCATAGGCAACGGCACAAAGGTCATTGATGCCAAGGGGAAGTACGTCTTCCCAGGGTGCATAGATGTGCATGTCCATCTGCAGCTCCCATTTTCAGGAACCATTTCTGCAGATGACTTTGAGAACGGGACAAAAGCTGCAGCTTGCGGCGGAGTGACTGCTGTGCTCGATTTCGCCATTCAGACTAAGGGAAGCTCAATCATGGAAGCTGTTGAAGCTAGGAGAGCCGAAGCAGACCCAAAGGTGTGTGTGGATTATGGTCTACATGCTGCAATTACTGATTGGAACGACAAGACTCAGAAAGAAATCAAGAAGGTCATAGACTACGGGATACCTACATTCAAGATGTTCATGATTTACAAGAATGAGGGTTGGATGGCTGATGATGGAATGCTGTTCAATGCTCTTGAAGAAACCGCAAAACTTGGAGGGCACATCGGAGTCCACGCCGAGAGTGTGGACGTACTCGATATGCTCATAGACAGGTATGCAAAGGAGAAAGAAAAGTGGGGAGCATACGGACATACTCTCTCCAGACCATGCTATACTGAAGAGGAGGCAATCATTCGGGCAATTAAATGGGCAGAGGTCACAGGCGGCCAACTGTACATCGTGCATATGTCCACAGGGGAGGGTGCGGATGCAGTACATCTAGCCAAGCAGAGAGGTGTAAAGGTCTTTGCCGAAACCTGTCCTCAGTATCTGCTCTTGGATGATGAAGTCTTCAAAAGGAAAAATGGACATCTATTTGCCACCTGTCCTCAGATCAAGAAGCCTCATGACAGTGAGCGTCTCTGGCAGGGGCTGATGAATGGAGATGTTCAGGTTGTTGCAACCGACACTTGTACATTCACAACGGAACAGAAAGCTGCCTGGAAGGGGGATTTCACAAAGATACCATTTGGAATGCCTGGTGTTGAAACCATGGTGCCGCTCATGTTTACAGAGGGAGTAGGAAGACGCGGATTCACTGTGAATCAGTTGGTTGCATTGGTAAGCACAAATCCAGCCAAGCTGTTCGGAATGTATCCCGAGAAGGGTACAATTGCTATCGGAAGTGACGCAGACTTGGTGGTTTTTGACCCAGAGAAGAAGGTCACAATCAGTGCCGAGAACTTGCAGACAAATTGTGATTGGAGCCCGTTTGAAGGCTGGAAGCTGGTCGGATATCCTGCAGTGACCATTTCCAGAGGGAAGGTGGTTGCTGAGGATGGTAAGTTCGTTGGCGAAGTTGGACATGGTAGATTTCTAAAGCGAAAACCATTTGGAAAGCTCTGAGAAGGAGTCAGTCCTTTTCTCCAATGTCCTCGTTCCAAATTCCTGGATTGTCCTTGGTAAACTCTTCCATCATCTCAATGCAACGTTCATCCTGCAGCACAACAACGTGAACTCCGCGACTTCGTACGTAGTCTTCTGGACCTTGAAAGGTCTTATTCTCTCCGACTATTATCACAGGGATTCCGTAAAGCAATGCGGCACCACTGCACATGTCACATGGTGAGAGTGTAGAGTACAGAGTTGCTTTACTGTATTCAGAAGGAGAGAGACGACCTGCATTCTCAATGGCGTCCATTTCAGCATGGAGAATTGCGCTACCTTTCTGCATTCGTTGATTATGACCTCTACCAACAATTTTGCCATCTATTACAAGGACGGATCCAATTGGGATTCCTCCTGTGGCTAGTCCGATCTGAGCCTCAACCATGGCTTTGGCCATGAATCGTTTCATCTCTTCTTCAGATGGTATCTTTATCTCCATTGGAACCACGCCTTTTGATTGGTGGGTTGGTAGGATAAAGATATGGCGGATTCTCCGAATTTATTGACCATATGCGGCCTGTTGTTGCACAGCATTCCAACTAAATTGCTCGAGCATATGGGCTAGTCCATTCTGATTGGACCTTTAGCCTTTGATTTCAGTTCACTCTGGAATCCATAGAGGGGTCAATTTGACAGCTTGAAAGTCTAAGCGAACCTCTTCAAGTTTCTTGGTCAGCTCCGCATAGCGCTCATCACTACGCAGTTGGTCAGTCGTACTCTTGTAGTCAGCTTCATCCTCGTACTTTGAGATATAGTAGACCTCACTTGGATCATCAGCAGTTTCCCAGAAACCAATGATGTTCACTTTGTATTTCTTGTAGATTCCCTCGAACTCTTCTCTCAGTTCGTTGAGTTCACCACTTTTCTCGTCTTTCGATTTTGTCCGATATAGCATGTAGATTGCCATTGTAACCACTGGAATAAACTATAGTTAACTACTTAAATACGTTCCTGTTTCATGCCCGGGCGAATGAGTTGAAATATCACGAAGTCGAATATTGACGCTCAAGGCTGGTGATGAGTTGAAACAGAGGAACGAGGAAATAGGGAGAAGGTGGTTCCTAGAGATGTGGAGTAAGCCGGACCTCGCCCTGGCTGATGACCTAATTGACAAAGACTACAATCCAAGTTGGGTGTCAATAGATGCAGTTGGTCCTGACCAAATTAAGCACGAAATAGAGTACTTCAGGTCTGTTTTTCCTGACCTGAAATACGAAATAGTAGACCTCATCGGCAGCGAAGAGAAAGTCTGGATACGTTACAAGGGGAAAGCAACACACAGGGGAAACGCTTGGGGTTTTGAACCAACTCTGAAGGAGTTCGAGTATGAGGGTGCCACCATTCTCTATATCAGTCCAGAGGGAAAAGTGGTGGACCGATGGGGAGCGTTTTGCTTCTACGATATGTTCACAGAGTTAGGACTTGTACCGCCATTCTGGGAGCTGAGCAAACACTTCGGGAAGGGAGGAGAGAACTAGTTAGTTTCGACCTCTCTCCCTTTCGGCGATCCACCCCAGGAAACAGGGCCAGCCCAAGATGCCATAGCCACCAAAATAGGGGATGCCTGTTATCAGTTCAATAACCTCCATGGATAGAAAAATGACTCCGACCACTAGAAGGCCGGTAAAGAAGTAGCGTTTCCAATCTGCCATAGATTTCAGACGGCCTTGTTGAATATAAGACACAAGACCACTGCAGCTTCATGCCTTAATAGATACCATCAGGATTATTCCTTGTGTACCTTGCCTATGGACCAAGCATCTCCAATTGCATCACCAAGTGACCAATATTGGTCACCGGGCCGAATGAAGACGAAGGGTCTAGTCTTTCTCGCATCAAGCGCACCATCCGTCATGAAACGTTCTTCGCTGTATGCATGCCTCACTTCTCCCAAAACTAATGCCGTCTTGGGAAGTTCTATGATCTCATGGACTGAACATTCTGCAGTCACCGGACATTCCTTGATCATAGGAACATCTCCCAGTTCTCCATAGAAGACTTCGAAAGTATTCGATTTGTCAACCTCTCTTCCGGAGTAGATTCCACAGAAGTCAGTCTTTTCCACAAGTTCGACGCTTGGAAAATTGACACTGAACTTGCCGTTCTTTCGAATGCCCTCGAGGGTGTAATGCTTCTTGCCCATTGCAAGCCCCCATATGTTTGGAGTCCCATTCACTCGGTTGAACCATGCCACTGTGATGAAGTTAGGATTCCCCTCAACCATGGCACCAACTAGAATGATTGGCTTTGGAAATGGAGCTACTCCAGGATTGATCTCTATCTTAGTCATGTCCTACAACTCGCTTGTGTTACTGGACCTGACAGCACCTTTTAGACTACTCTTGTGAGCAAGAGGATTCATGTGGGAGGTATATCCTTAGATTTGACGTGCGTTGATATGACTGAAAGGCGGCAGGAACTCGAACGGATTCGTGATGAAGTCAGACAAGACCCAGAAGATGTGTCCGATGACACAAGGAAATACTTCTGGAAATTAGTACGTCAAATAAAAAGAGAGCCTCAGCCTGATGATGACGAGATCATTGTGGCAGCTGAGGCAAGAGATATTCTCTTTGAGGTCAGTAGGGGTAGAACATACCGACTGGGACCTTCGCTTGCTGTCATGACTCTCATAGGGCTGGTGCCTCTTGTTGTCTATCTGTGGCTTCTTCAAACTCCCCTCATATGGAGTAGTATTCTCACGTGGACTATGACTGATATCTGGCAGGTTGTCTTTCGATTTATTTGTGTCATGGGCGTTGTGGCTTTCTTTTACCCCCTAGGAAGGGTGATTGCTGGAATGGTGCTTGGAATACGACTCCTAGGAATGTGCAGAGACCAGTACTACGAACCCACAATCAAGATTGATTATGTGACCTTCCTAAAGACCCCACCTCCCAAGAGAAAGTGGTTCTTCTTCTTTGCAGGCTTTTGGACCGTGATTACCTCAATAATAGTTGGCATAATAGGACTTATCGTTGCTGGCGACCTCACTGGATTCATTCCAGCGACTATTTTGCTGCTCTTTGAGGGATATGTTGTATATAGTGGCAATCCAAGTCCAACGAGAGGTGAGATGGGACACTACAACAGAGAGAAGAAGATAGAGAAGGCATGGAGAAAGAAACTAGCTCAACCTGAATAATGGTATCAAAAAGCCGGATTCAAACAATCATAGACATTGGGCAGCACAAATAAGGATGCAGTACAAAATGTCTATTGCGTTTAGGGGTGATTGAGTTTGGAGTCAGAAGAGAAGCCAGAAGCTTCCAAACTCGCGGTAATGCGTGTCTATGGTGCTTCAGGAAGTTCCGTGAAGGATGGAATTTACTCCATTATGGGAATACATCCGGGAACCAGTTCCGTCCATACAAAAGAAACTGGTACTGTCACAGTGAAGTCCGAGATTTACACACATATTGAAGGTTCAAATTGTGGCGATTGTGGGAGTGGCGGCGGAGGCGAACTCCTATGTCTCATCGTTGTGGCCATAGTAATGACAGTCTTTGCTGTGGTCTGGTCTGTTGTGATGATTGTGTTCTCAATTGTGACAATCGGAGGGTTCGTAAAAAGACGTTTTCGGACAATAGTCATTATGGGAAAAAAGAACATGGAATTCATTGGGAAAATCTCATTAATTGTATCCAGAAAGGGCGGAGTCTCAGACTATCCCTTGGAAAATGTCCAATATGACGATTGGAAGGATGAAACGTTTGGCCTCTTCATGCGACTGAAACATATTCGACAAGGCCTTCTCTTGCTTGCCTTTGGATGGGGCTTGATTGAGATTGGATTTAAGCTGTACCAGATTGTCTTGGATCCTACGTTTGACTACCACCTATGGCCATTCAGATATATGATGATTGCAGTATTTGCACCCTTTATCGTTTATAGCCCAGTCCTTGAGATGACAATGAGGGGTAAATTCAATGAGGGAGAGGAGATCATTGCTAGGCTTGTCATGAACGAGCCAAGATACAATCCAGACATTCCAATGGCCTTTGAAACAAAGCCTGTGTTTGGTGAGAGTCTTCCCGCCTCTCTTGCAAAGGATTGATTATTGGGTCCTTAGATGATATAAGGTATTTCAGGCACATCGATTCCGAGCAGGCGATAATAGACTGTTAGCTGGCCGCGATGATGGATAGAGTGCTCAATCGCTTCTAGAAGAATCTCTGCAGCCGTTGCAGGACGGTTGAACGAACTGGTAGACGTCTCGAGATCTCCATCGTTTAACTGATCCAAATATTCGCGCGCTCTATCAAAGACTTCGTGAGTCAGTGCCTTCAGGTCTTCAACATCTTTGTATTCTTCAATTGAATAGGACAGAGGGACCCATTCATGCTTTGCAAGGCCTGTTAGATAGAAGTCCAAGGATCTGAGCATGTGAAGTAGGACTTCGCCTAGGGGCCTACCGTCTTTGATTGGAACCTTTGTGAGGTCCTCATCGACTATTTGATTGAATATAGGCTGTGTTTCGTCAAGATGACGTTTTAGTGCAGCACTCAAAAATCCATGAAGCATTTGGAATCATCCCGCCCACTCACACGTATCTATAATAGAAAAACTAGACGATGCGTCCAATATTAGGCTCATGGATTCGAGAATGTGGTCTCAACTGGCTGACTCCAGACTCCTTCTCTAATCTCATCTAGATTTTCAGGCTTATTGAGAGGATGAAACATGGAAGCGGATTTGCCAATCTCCATGAATCCAGCCTTCTTGCACGCATGTCTGAGGGGTTCATCCCGCTGGTCAACGAACATGCTAACCATTGGGCAGTCCAGTATATTCTTAGCTGTTCCTTTGACACTATGGAGAGCTGCTGCGATTGCATTCTTGGTTTGCATTGATTCACTGAGGGTCAGGTTGCCAATCACAGCCATCCTATCTCTATTACTAGGTCCATAGAAATCTGAGGATGATACTGTAAGCATCCCAGAGAACTCATTATCCTTGGTGATAGATGCCACCTCAAGCGCTCCATCAGGTCTTTGGTCTGTCATCCACCTAACATACTCAGCATCTAGCAGAAGTGTCCCATTGGGAAGCTCAAACTCATTTTGGGCACGTAATGCGACATCGCCAGCTGTGCGCCCCTCAACGATTTCGACCTGACAAAGACTCTTGTCAATACGTGCACGTTTGTAGACATCCAGGAGGCTCAGTGCCAGTAAAGGAACAGCTTGGTGCCGTTTTCCGAGTCTTGCTGCACGTCTATGTTTGAGAACACTCAGCATATTAACGCAGAAGGTAACTACTTCAAAACCAACATTCTTGTATATTCGAATGGCTGACCCCTCTGGATCAGCGCTAAGGTGAATCCCCAAGCAACCCACTTCTTCAGCACGAACAATCGCATGCTTCAGAAGTGCTGTGGCAAATCCCTGTTTCTGCCATTGGGGGTTAGTAGAAACATCATCAATCAGGGCAATCTTCCTCGGTTTGCTATTGACCATCATTGTTCCATAAGTCATTGATAATGCGGCAACCAATGTGTTTTCCTTTCGAATCATTAGGATAGACTCGGGATCAAATCCAGGTCTTTGCACATATCTCCAGAACCAAGATGAAACACTTCGCGGGAAGTAGTAATCAGCCTTGCCAAAGGCTGCTTCAAAAACTCTGACTATCTCTTCTTCATCACCTGATTGAAAAGATTGAATCTTGTCTAAGTCCATTAGATGCTGTCAGAGGTTAAGAACTGATAAATAGAGCGCTGGGGCATCGACAACATGCTTTTCGAAGCAGCTGGATACGCAGAGTAGGAAGGACTGTTGGAAAGACGGCAGGCCTCTTATGAACCGACTCTGCCGATTCCTGTCTCTAGATGTCCATCGCGTAGCCAAGCAACCGACTATGGGAAACTCGAAATATTAGAGAATGTGATTCTGTGTCCATATTGGGGGACCGAGTTGAGATTCAATAGCAGGGGCCGGTTTAGGTACTATCCAATTCCGAGTAGTTGATTGTCAAAAGGAAAAGGTCCGAGTCACCAGTATTCTGATAGTCGTGAGGTGTTCCTGCTGGGACTCTGACAAGCATCCTTGG
>JAHQWZ010000050.1 GCA_029856425.1 Candidatus Thorarchaeota archaeon | reverse complement strand
AACAGTTCTCCTATGTATGTCAGTAGCTATTGGTCCAATTTCCTAATCTGGTTTAGAGTCCATTTTCCTTTCTCAGTCAAGGCGTAATAGCTTCTCTGTCGATTATCATACGTTTTCTCTGTTCGCGTACTGATTAGGAGTCCGTTACTTGTAAGCTCTGAAAGGTGCTGATAGATGCTTGGAATTTTGAGCTTCATTCCGTACTCATCCAGTAGAGCCTTCCAGATGCCATATCCATAGGACTCGCCAGGTGAGAGTATTTCTAGAATGCGAATCTTCGTTTGACCTAGTTTCGTTGTCACTTTCCGTCTTTCTACTCTACTGAGGAGTTGTTCGAGGGCTCCCTTGCCCTTAACAAAGGTCCTTGCTATTTCGGGGTACTTTAGGCCCATTCCAGTAATAACACATACAACAGAATCGTCACGTTCTATCTTTCCTGAATGAACGAGTTTCTGTAACACCGCTATAGTAGTGGCTGAAGCCGGTTCTGCGAAGACGCCCTCTCGTCTTGCGAGCTGTCTCACAGCTTCCAGTATTTCTCTATCGGAGGCGGAGATGGCTAATCCGCCTGATTCCTTAATTGCCATCAATGCGGTACGTCCACATACTGGATTCTTTACACATATATCGAATGCCACAGTAGATGCAGCAGAAGGTGGAGTGATGTCACTCACCCCTCTTGTAAATGACTCAACAATTGGTGCACAACCGCTGGCCTGAGTCCCGACTATCCTAGTGTTTGAAGCATCAATCAGTCCTATCTGCTCCAGCTCCCTGAGCCCCTTCCATATCATTGATACATGACCGCCGTTTCCCATTGGGGCAATAATCCAGTCTGGTGAAGTCCAATCAAGCTGCTCACACGTTTCGTAGACCGTTGTCTTCTCCCCTTCCATGAAGTGCGGGTTAGAAGATGTTATACAGTGGCTTCTTCTACTCTCTTGGCGTGCCCTCATCACAGCTTCCTCATGATCTCTGACTATCTCTACATCTGCAGCATAAGCGAGAATCTGGTAGAACTTTCCAATATCCACATTGCCTCTCTGACCTATGAACGCTTTACTCTCAAGACCAGCTCGAGCAGCATAGGCAACAAGGGACGCAGCAAGATTTCCGGTAGATCCGCAACATACCGATTTGAACCCAAATTCTCGTGCTGCAGACACCTCGACTGCTGTACCACGATCAATGAACGCTCCAGTCGGATTTGTTGTTTCGTCCTTTAGATAAAGGTACTCAATCCCCAAGTCCGATGCGAGCCCGTCGCACCGGTGTAGGTATGTCCCACCCTCACCTAGTGAAACCATATTTGTGCTGTTTCGAATTGGAAGCAGTTCGAAGTACTTCCAAATCCCTGGTCTTCTGCTTCTGAGCTTTCTAGGAGTGAATTGACTTCTCGCCCTCTCGAGGTCATAGGTCATTTCCAGAATTTGTCCGCACATGGAGCAAGAACTGATGTATTTCTCCAGATTGAACTCATGACCACACTCAGTGCACCTGAGGCCAGACAAAAGTGACATCCTATTTCATGCCTATATATAGGCTCAAGATTATATATCCTTGCCTCGGAGAAGAACATGCTGAAAAAGAGGCACTCCTGAGGTCATCGTCTTGGTATTCATTGTCGAACACGAGAATGAAGGTCAATCTCTTTTGGAAGCTGATGGCTTGCTAAGTGAAGAAGTGACAATCAGGGATGCCAGACCCGAGGACGCTCTCGAAATTCATCGAGTTCTGAGAAGCTCATTTGAACCACTGATCTCAAGAGGATATTCTAGAATTGCTGTTAAATGCGCCATAGTGGAACCATGGCAGATTCGAAAACGGATAATATCGGGAATGACTGTGCTCGTCGCGGAGGATGGACCAGATATCATAGGAACCGTCACAGGGATCAAAGAGCAACAGTCCCTGCGGGCTGTTTCGTTAGCAGTACAACCAGAATATCAGCGCCGTGGCATCGGCAGAAAATTGCTTACAGCTCTTGAGTACTTAGCAGTTGACGACGATTGCCATAAGATCTATGTTCTAACTGCATGGTCGATGATAGAAGCGGCACGCTTGTATCTACATCTTGGCTATGTTCAGGAAGGGTACCTGCGGCGTCATTCCCATGGTGAAGATCTGGTGATTTTCAGCAAACATTTCTCTCAAGAGGATGATATACAATGGAGTTTTTCAAGCCCAAAATACGAAGCAATACAATCTTCGTGGCCTTATTGGCTGTTCTAACAGCCCTGACCACAATCGCCACAATAGTAATTGTCATTCCACTCCCCGCGACAGGCTATCTCAATTTCGGAGATGCACTAGTGATGCTCAGCGGTCTCATGCTTGGACCTCTCGGCGGCTTCATCGCCGGGGGAGTGGGTTCCGCAATGGGTGACGTCGTCTTGGGCTATGTCCATTTCGCTCCAATCACATTAGTTGTAAAGGGTTGCGAAGGGTTGGTGATGGGACTCTTTAGTAGTCGAGCCAGAAGTGCTAGTCTATTGACAAGGTGGGACGTGGTTGGACTTGCTGTATCCTCACTTGTCATGATGACCGGATATTTCCTCGCAGAGATCCCTTTGTATGGATATGGAGCTGCACTTGCTGAGTTGCTGACAGCAAACTGGCTTCAGGTGGCAGTTGGTTCAATCGTCACCGTTATTGTGGGACCTGTGGCAAGGCGCTTTCTGCAGAACACACTGTATCCATCCGAAAGTGACGATTTGCTAGTTATGCAGAATGAGTGATCCGATCCAAATCTTGCATACAACGCATAGGAAGTCGGATAATTACGAATACCTCAACAGCACGCATCTATAGTGAGATTATTTGCCACTCGGAATCAATGTTCTTTTAAAGAGGAATTCTATCGTTGCTATCAGGCCCATTGGCTACACACTTATCACGCATTTGAATGGGAGTTCTCGAAATGACGGATAGACAGAAGCTTAAGATAAGTGACCAGAGTCTGAATGAGATTAACGAGTTTCTTCTAAAGGAAGGTAACCCTCTGATTGATGGACTTATAGAGGTCATTGAAAAGCATGGAGGCGTTGACGAGATCAACAAGAAGGCGAACGAGGCTCGTAGGCTTGAGAGCTTAATGGCGAAACTGGAGAAGAAAGGGTCTCCATATGTCAAAGACTTGAATTGGTTGCAGAATCAGCGCAA
Source organism: Candidatus Thorarchaeota archaeon (assembly GCA_029856425.1). Lineage (GTDB taxonomy): Archaea > Asgardarchaeota > Thorarchaeia > Thorarchaeales > Thorarchaeaceae > SMTZ1-83. The sequence continues at coordinate 7,001 of JAHQWZ010000050.1, read as the reverse complement.
TGATGATGCATTCATTAGTATACCAGAATATCGCCACAGAATCTTGGGTGACAAAGCTGATTCAATGCCATTCGATGATAGTTTTGCGGTAACTCTCGAAATCAGTGCCTGTCAATACTTCCCGTGGTTGATAGAGGAGGCAAAGACAGCAATTGCAAACCAAGATCTAATGCCTGGACGTTTCATTCGAGTACGAAGCATGAGGGAACAGTGTGATGATGACGATGTAATCGCTTTTGCTGCAGCTATGCAGATAGTCGACTCATCTTATGTTGAAACTCTTGATACAAAGGGCACATACCCAGGGCCTGACGGTGCACCTGTAAATGTTCATCTTGGCGGTCCTGAAACAATTACTGGATACTTTGGCGGTGTGGGAATGCCAAATGACTTTGCTCTAAAATGGGCTGATGAGTATCTGCAATACTATACAGAGTATGGGATCAAGCAGGTGCTCAATATCAATCCCGGAAGTGTGCTTGTTGGATATATGATGCACAAATTGGGCATCGACATGGAGTTCAAAATTAGCGTGTACATGGGTAATGACAATCCGTATGCGAGTCTATGGACGCTAATGACAGCCAAGCTCTTCAGCAGGGATGACGGTACTTCTCCACTTATCGGATACAATCTGTCGAACAGCGTGAATAACGAAACCATAGAACTCTCTGCACATACAAGGAAAGCTTTCGGTTTTGAGGACGTGATAAGAATTGAACACCACATTACTGAAACCTACAAAAGCATTGTAAGGCAGCCCTATGACCGGTTGGACGAGCTGGTTGAATTAGCAGACCATGTTAAGAATATCAGTGCTAAGCACGAGGGAGCTGGTCCTGAGATTGATAGTCAGCGTGATTATCCCAGTGACATCCTCGACTACTTCAGACAGAAATCTGAAATCATTGAATCTGGTGATATGCCAAAACTCCTGCGGAACTATCTCGACAAACATGATGCTGTCAACAGGACTGCTAGAGCACTGACAGAGAATGGCTTTACCTTCATCGCCGCCAAAAATCTACACAAGAAATAATGGCGGCCGATGCCTGATGAGAGGGCTTCGTATAGCCCTCAGTTCACATCCATGGCTGGATCTGTTCGTCATAGATGCTCTCTAGACGATCCTTGTGATTTTGCTCCTCCTTGGCTAGGCTTTCGAAGACTGTTCTGTGTGATGTACTTGTTGTTAGCTCTGAAAGGCTCTTGTAGAAGTCGCGGGCTCCCTCTTCGCGCTTTATTGCTACTATTAGAATATCCTGCGAGCTTGATCCTGATTCGAGAGGTATCTCTATGAGATACCTTGAGAGGTCGTGCCCCTCGAACTCCTCGATGGTTGCACAGGAGAAGGTTTCGCAGACCCCTCCGCCAAGGGCGCTCTGCAGCTTCTTCTTATGGCCTTCTTCCTGTTTTGCCAATTCCTTCAGCAGCTGCTTCGATGAGGGCAGCTCTGCGTATTCGGCTGCCTTCATGTAGAATCCGTACGCCTCTTCCTCCCTCTGGATTGCAAGGGAGATCAATTCATCGAATGACTTTTGGACATCGGTCATTGGTATCCCCAAGCGGGAAGTGCAACCGCTCGTTTTAAGCATGATGCTTATGCGGCGGCGTGGGTTCTGAATTCAGATACTCTGACTCAGTCTATGTCTTCAGATCCGGCAAAATCTGCCATCGCCCCTCAGGTGCTAGGAAGGCTTCTCCGCTTTCAATTTTGCCTTAAATTCACTATGCGATATTTACATGAGGTCAGACCCTTGGAGAATGTGATAAGTGGATTGGAGTATGGCAAAGACTGGCAAGGTATGCTCAAGGAAATGGCTGAAGCTGAGTCGGTTGTTGATGTTTATCTCTGTACTAGTGCGTACGGCCATCAGGATGATCGAAACACCATGGTTGCTGAAACCCATGGTGTTCGGATCGTCTATGTGGGAGAAGACTTCTTTATAGTCGGACCCCGTAGACCCGTTCATTCATCTATAATCAGGATGGGCTGGGTTTCCATGATTCGTTTACATAAGGACCAAGGCGTCATGGAATCGATAAGCCTTGTACCTACGTTTGACTCAGAGGTGGAGGACTGCCTGGAAGAAGATCGTGATAGTTAGATGCCAAGAAATCTTCGATTATTTACGAGGCAGTATCTCTCTAGCACCTGAGCGTAGATACTTGTGGAGTGCCTTAGGAATTTCTATGCTCCCGTCCTCTCGCTGGAAGTTTTCCATTATTGCCACGAATGTACGAGGATTTGCCATCATTGTACTGTTTAACGTATGGATGTAGTCTTTCTCAGTTCCACCTTTCTTAATCCGATACTTGATGTTCAATCGGGTCGCTTGGTATGCAGTACAATTACTATTGGAACCCCCCTCCCGGTATCGGCCCTGGCCTGGCATCCAAAACTCAAGGTCAAGTTTTTTCGCTGCGACTATTCCTATGTCCCCGGTGCATGAATTCACGATTCTATAAGGAAGGCCTAAGGCCTGTACATAGTCCTCCTCGTTCTTCATCAGTTCCTCATGAATCTTCCATGATTCATCAGGATGGCTAAAGACAAACTGCTCAACCTTGTTGAATTGATGAACTCTGAAGATACCTTTGGTGTCCTTGCCATGAGACCCGGCTTCTTTTCTGAAACATGCGCTGACTCCGGCCAGCTTGATGGGAAGGTCATCAGGTTCAAATAACTCCCCCATGTACATTGCAGCCATGGCATGTTCTGATGTTGCTATGAGGTAAAGGTCTTCATCTTCTATCTTGTACATCACGTCCTGGAAGTCTGCGAGATCTGTCACTCCCTCATATGGCTCCCTTCGCAACATGAACGGTGGATAGATTGGAGTATACCCTCTCTTTATGAGCATATCAAGCGCCATCTGCTGCATCGCCAAGTCAAGCTCCACAAGTTCGTTCTTGAGGTAGTAGAACCTCGATCCAGCAACCTTTGCAGCTCTGGGAATATCCGCCACGTCAAGAGTGTCAAGAAGGTCGACGTGGCTCTGAATCTCAAAGTCAAACGTAGGCTTGCCACCCCATTCTTTTACGACCTCATTGTCCTCGTCACTTTCTCCATATGGCACACTCTCATGTAGAATATTGGGAATGCGCATCTGGATTTGCTTCAATTCAGCTTCCAAGGTAGTGGCCTGCTCTTCAGTTTCTTTTATTGACTTGTTGACACGATTGGCTTCCTTGGTGAGTTTAGGTGTGTCCTCACCTGCCTTCTTCAGCTCACCAATCTCCTTTGAAATCCGATTTCTCTGAGTTCGGAGAGTCTGTATCTTCCTTTTGAGATCTCTAATTTCAGAATCCAGTGATAAGAGCCGATCGAAAGACTTCATCTTAGCCACATCTCTACGTTTGCGTAGATTCTCTTGTATTAGCTCTACATTCTCTCGAATGAATTTGATGTGCAACACTGGATTCACCTATTGCTATTTTGATACTGAAACCACGCTAGTCGCTTTTTAGACTCTTTCGTTGACCACTCTATCCCCATTGTCCAGCTGTGGGACAGAGTTCATTGATGGAACACTCCTTACAACTCGGCCTACGTGCACTGCACGTGCGCCTTCCATGTGCACCGATGAGGCGTGCGTATTCGTACCATTGGTTTCTAGGAAGAACCTCCATTAGGTCCTTTTCTGCTCTAGTTCGGTTTTTCTTTTCCTTAGTGAGCTCAAGTCTTTGAGAGACTCGCATGACATGTGTGTCAACAACTATTCCTTCATTGACTCCAAACACGACCGAGAGCACCACATTCGCTGTCTTCCTACTCACTCCTGGCAATTCAATTAGACCATCCATAGTTTTCGGAACCTTTCCCGAATGACGTTCATATAGGATTCGCGCGGAGTCTCGTATATATACCGACTTCTTATTGTAGGTGCCACACTGACGTATCAGTTCTATCAAGTCCTCAACTTCAGCGTTAGCCATGGCTTTTGCATCTGGATATTTTGTAAAGATTGCAGGTGTGATTTGATTAATGCAAGCGTCAGCAGTATTTGCAGAGAGAATAGTTGCAATGAGCATCTCGAAGGGATTACCGTGCATCAAATATGTAGCAGGCGCGTCAGGGTAGGTTTTGCCAAGAATCTTGACTACATTCTTGGCTCTCATTTTGTTGTCATCCAAAGCTCACACCCTCCTGCCTTCTATCAGGGCAGGCGTCTACTTGACCTGAACTCCTCAATCTCGTCCTTTAGTTTTTGGATTGTCAACTCCATTGATTGCATCTTCTCTGACAAGCTCTCAGGTTCTCTTCTCTCTATTCCGTAATACGCCACACCACCAAGAATGAATAGATTGACTACTAGAACTACGGCGAATAGAAGGGATTGGCTGAGAAACTCGAATATCAGTCCGCCAATGAACGGACCGATTGCTGCGATAACATAAACAGATGACCAAAATACAGCTAAGACCTTGGAGGTGTCTGTGCGAGGCATGTACTTTTGAATCATGGTGATAAGAACAAGTGCCCAGAGGATGTCATTTGTGTATTTCATCACTAGAGCCAGAAATGCTGTGGTGAAAACCACCCCCAATCCGGGTAATAATGCATCTGCAGCATCGACTATAGAAGGAGGCATCCAGAAGTTGAAGGTGGGAGCGACCATGAGCAGTGCTGCACAAATCGGCATCACTGAATACACGAGAAGTATTGCTCTCTTCATGCCCCTGAGATCTGACATTCGGCCTATTCTGAAAAGAAGAGGCAGAGAGATGACCAAGGGGGTCAAGAGTATTGCATTGATGCCACCAACCTCAATATCGAGAACATCATTCGTGTAGATAAGCGCACCAAACCTGAACATCTCGTCGCTCAGGCTATCCAAGATGACGATAGCTAGGATGCCTGGCATAGAAGCCAGAATCATTTTTACTGCATTCGCATTCTCGGACAGGAAGTCATGCCAAACGACCCCTCCTTGTTTCTCCCGTTGCTCTTACCAGACTCAAGAAGAACTGCTCTTCCTACAGTACATAACATGAGGAGCATCCCTGATACAAAATAGATCAAACGAAAAGCACCAGCGAAGTCCATTACGGGAATGAGTGCACCAAAAAGGAGGAGTGTTATGATACCCAATGAGCTTCCCATACGAAACAAGGATAATGCCAGACCACTATGCTCCTTTGGTATATTGTCCATTATAAATGCAGAAGCGCCTGCTTGAGCGAGGCCAAATATGGAGTAAATTGCAAGTGCTCCAATAATGAAAATAGGTTCAACAAAGATTCCTATCATTAGGTGGTACGTAGCCATGATAAACATCGCTATAACTGCTAGAGCCTTTCGGTTGGTGATATCTCCAATATATCCCCCCACAAAACGAAAAAGCGCAATAAAGGCCGCGACTGCAGTCATCGCGCCACCAATGAAGATAAACTCCCATCCTATGTTCCAAAGGTAAAACGTGAAATAGCTGGACATCACATTGATTCCATTGAACACCCATGCAGTGACTAGATAAACAGTATAATTGCGCCACGAGAAAATTGCTCTTAACGATTCTCTGAGATTATCTTTCTTCTCAGATTCAGTCGACATCGGAGACCTATCATCCATTTCCTCTCTCGTTTCTGGCCCCTCCCGTTTGGAGCCCTCTTCCAATACTCCGTCGCTCCTTCTCTCCGTGTCTTACGTGGCCAGTTTCTTCATTTAATCGGCCTCGATATCTCAACTCTAGTCCTCCTTCCAACGGCAATTCTCAATCATACTATGCCACCAGTTTGCCGGGTTTTTGCAGCTCCTTTCGGAGCCCCGGTAGGGGTCAAACACCATTAAGGCATACCTCCCTTCTTGGGCTTTAGAGTGAGTCTATGTTTAGCCTTTTTCTATTTTAACTCATCAAACTCGCTGACTGTCCAAATCTCGGAAGGCGCTAGCCATCCTGAATTGAACTAGTCAATCCTTACATCTGATCGCTCACTCATACACCAGCACTTCAACATCGCCGGTTGGAGTAGGCTTTGCGACGAGTCTATGTGTGCAGATATCTGCAGTGAGCACTAGGCACTCTGGTGGAGTGCTAGATGTGATGAGGTTCTTGACAGCCAGCTCTAGGTTGATTGCAGTGAGTCTGATGAGTTCTGAATCAGTGAACGGGTCCACCGCTCGGCCTTCTTCAGTAATCACTACTTCTGCTAGCGTCGTCGCCATCTTTTCGCTAATCATTCTTTGTTTCCTCCGTTTCTTTACGAATTCGTTTTTTTATTATCACCATGGTTCTGGGCTTGGTCTTCCTGGGTTGTCATTTTCCATGTTCGTTCTCTCCTCCATGTTTTCTCTCTCATTTTTTGGGGAATCCATACATCATCGCTCGACGAGGTGAATCAACCTATGATACCGTGCTCATCCTCTGTCCGCTCTTGCCGTTTTCTCTCTAAACAGCTAGAACGGTACCGGATCTTCACACGGTGGCTGTACCACGGTTGATATACCGTGAATCACTCCGATTGACAACAACTCCAATGCCACACGACTCTCTGTCATGCTCTCGTAGAGGGTTCTCATCTGGTCCGAGCTTATCGCTTTCACCTCCGATCGATGGTGTATGGTATGGACATAGAGACTATGCTCTTGGCGAAGAAATTTACTAGGTCCAATAAAGTCCTGCCGGTCTTTATCTTATCCAGATATTACCCAGATATACATGTCTGGGAAGAATCTCTTCGTCCATAGCATTGTCCCGAGTGTGTACACCAAGAATAACAGCGGTCAAGCCGCATAATAAAGAGTGGAGTTTGCATTCCATTGAGTTAGACTGGCACTAGAAGTCAAACTAGCTGATTATTCGCACTGACTTCTATTCAGCAATGATGAGTTGCTTGAAGAAGCAACCATAAGATACATTTTAAACTTAACAAATGGCCATAGTGGATATCGATTGGAGCTGAAAAGATTGCGATTCCTTGGAACCGGTGAGCTTAGGCTATTGAGAAGATTAGTCATCAATCCTTCAATGACACAGGCCGCATTAGCTAATAGCCTT
>JAHQWZ010000049.1 GCA_029856425.1 Candidatus Thorarchaeota archaeon | reverse complement strand
ATTGTCTGTAAGCCTGAAGATCTTGATCGTGAATGGGAATCAGATGAGATAGCGGTGCTAGATTCAAGTTTGAGGGAGCTATTTCAAGAGAATCCTGATACACTAGATCATCTTTTCAGAAACGTATCCGCAGTCTTGTCTGAGTTCGGAGAACCCATAAGCCAATTCTCTTCTTCTGCATATGAGAGTGAGGCTATCTGCGTAGTGAAAATCGCTGATGCAAGCCATGTTCTAGAGAATGATATGCATATTCGAGTGACTGCATCAGAAAATCAAGGGGATGTCTTCTTCATCGACTGAAATCATCAAGGCTTTATGCTGTTTCTAATCCATGCTAGACAGCCATTTAACATGGAGAGGAGAGGTTGCCAAAAGCTAGAAGCTACCATATCTTGGATTGGTCCGAGGTACGATTCTTGCAGATTCAAATACTCATTGGCAGTGCTCTCATATTTCCAGTCTACGCCGTGCTTCTTCTTTACTACCTGACAATATTCTACGGACTTGGTCTATCCATTGCCTATTTTTCAACACAGGTGCTAATTGGACTCCTACTCACCCGTTCTTTTCAGGGGTTGGGCACACGCACTAAGAGCAAATTGAAGCTTCAAGATCCTTCAAGTCTTGATGCGGATTGGAATACTTCAAATCAAGAACTCAATACCGAAGAACTCACACGCCTTTTCGATGATATCGGTTTTCAGCTTCAGAAATACGATCCTTCAGTAGATGATGTGATAGATTTGACTTGGTTTGGCGTAATTGTATGGGCTGTCATCTCAACTGCTATTACTGCCGTGTTTAGCCCGCACATTCTTTTCTATATTACTCCCCCATTAGTCCTTCCAGGCCTATGTGCTGCAAGTTTCTACACTGGATATCGAGCAGCCGGAATGAAATACTATGATGAAAACATTGAGCATTTGAAGCACCTCGTTCTTTCTAGAATATCAGCACTGCATACAGTTACAGGTGAGCGGCATTTCCAGCCCGCTGTTAGATGGCTAAGGAAGGGGAAGAAACAGGTTCTTGGCGACATCTTCATTCAGATTCTTAATAGATCAAGAAAAGAAGGATTAGTTATCTGCTATTGGCTAGGGCTGCCTTCTAGCGATGACGAAAGGATGATATTTGATGTTGCAGAAAAGCATCTCAATGCTATCCAAGAATCATTACTGGCTCTTCCAATTCTATCTGATTTCGGGTGGAAACTCGAAATCGAACCACACAATGCTGAACCAACAATCGTGCTCAGAAATGAACGAGTCCTACGAATTGATGTTCAATCCACAATGGTTCGTTCTCCTTCTCAAGTCAAAGAAATCTCTGAGAAGCTAGCGGATGCTCTATCGGCTGCTATTCATGCAATTGGCGGCTAGAAGATTGCTCACTAATATGAATGGTTCAATGGTATTCATAAGGATTCTAGATTGAGATAGAACTGAAAATTGAAGAGCTAGGAAACGGATGTCATGCTCAATGAAAGTCAAACTGAAAATCGAAACGCAATGGCTTGACCTTGAGAGAAAGAGCATGATGAAAATGCAGGAGAGATACAGGTTATGGGAACAAGAGACTCTGAAGAAAGCTAGAGATGCAAAAGATCTCCGGGGACTCAGAGAAGTTTTCTATCAGCTTGGAGACCGGTGGGAATGGGATCAGACGACAGGTGCATGGCTTTCGAGTGGTGAGCCATTAGACACTGTTGGCCTTGTATTAAGGATGCCAGGACTCCAGGAAGACAAGGAACGCTACGTCGTCTATGCTGTGATGGCTTATTCAAAGGGCCTTACATCAAAGTTTGATCATCTTGGTGATAAAGAGCGGGTTATTCTCGAGCGTGATAGAAAGACCGGAGAAATAGTCTGTTGGTCAACAACCGGCCATGGTGCTGTCGATATATTTCCAATCGACTTGACATCCCTTTCCACGGTGGAGAAAGTCTTGGCCAATTGCTTCATAGTAGCTCAGCCAGGCGATCATGCGTTGCGATTAGAGGATCCTGTTCCTCCCGGACTCCTGCCTCAACTAGCCAAGCGTCTCTGGGAGATCGCTGGAGGTGACAAGCGCTTTACAATCAAGACCATTGATGTGCTAGCCTTCAAAGATGTGGAAGAACTGCTTGATTTCCGATTTCATCGGTATGCTAATGCAGTCATCGAGCTTGAACGAACGTGGACTACTCTAAAAGGAAACACAGCAGCCAAAGCTAAAGAGATTGTTCTCGATGAAATCCCCAAACATATAGAGTCTAAAGATAGGAATACCCTTCGTCGAACCGAAGGCCTTCTCCACATTCTATGGTTCAAGCCTCCTATTGAACAGTTAGTTGCTGTCCGCAAGGCCTATGATGAGATAAGCTCTGAACCAACTCCCACTAAAATCCAAGTTGAGTTGCAGCCGTATCTGGGAGAATTGTTGTACAGTCTTGCTGACATCATTGAGAAAGCAAAGTATCTGAAATGGAAGAGTGTTATTGAGAAGAAGGAGTTTAGAGAGAGCGACGTCTTCCGTGGTCTCGAGCTATCAGGTCTTGCTAAGGAGGCCATGGCAGTTGCTCTTGATGACATCTTGAGAGAACATTCGCTGTCATACATTGGTTATCCTGAACGCGCAACTATTAGAGGCAAGATTATGAGGACTCTCTTCGGTGTTTCAATACTACCAACCCGACTTTTGCTCTCATTCATGAGGAGTGTTGTGAGAGCTCTCCTTGGAGCTGCAGTATTATCATATCGACTTTTGCTCTCATTCGCGGATAGGTTACAGGGAGGGCGCAACAGGAAGGAACGCTCTGAGAAAGAAACTCCTGGTTCCAAACCCACAGACGAAAGCAGTTGATATATTCAAAAGATCTGAGCCAGGTCTGCACGTTGAGTAGACGTCTTGCATATGTTTTGGTATTCAAACGGTCAAGTTCATATAGTATCACCCCTGACCAGCTAAGAGCGATAGATATGACGAAGGTAGGAATCATAGGCAATGGAGTGGCGGCAACATCAGCAATCCGCGAGTTAAAGATTCTTGATAGCGAAGTCGAGATCGATGTGTTTAGCGATGAGCGACATGCCTTCTATCCAAAACCGAGCTTGATGGAATATGTTGGAGGATTGCGTACCGAGGAAGAGGTTATCCGCTATCATCGGGACTGGTATGAGAATCAAGGTGTCAACCTATACCTGGCCACCCCAGTGACGCACATTGATGCAGGTATTCGGTCATTAACTACTCCCTCCAAGATGTTCACGGACTATGATTCATTGCTCTTGGCAGTGGGCAGTTATCCGTTTGTGCCACCGTTTGATGGTCTAGACAAGAAGAACGTTCACGTATTGCGAACCTTCGATGATGCCATTGACATCAAGAATGCTGTCCAAGGTGCAGGTCGCGAGATTATTGTTGGTGGCGGAATCTTAGGAATAGAACTGGCTGCAGGGATTAAGAGAATCGGAGGCGACCCCATAGTAGTCACCAATGTGGACAAACTCCTCCCAATTCAACTCGATGGAGGTGCTAGCGAGATTCTCCGCATGCACCTTGACAAGATGGGTGTTACTACTCTGTTAGGCTTTACATGTCAGGGAGTCATTGGTGATGATACTGCTGCAGGGGTAGTTTCATCTTCGGGAGATTCGATTGATGGAGACCTTGTCGTCATTGCGACAGGCGTGCGCTCCAATGTTGAACTAGCCCGCAAGTCAAATCTGTCAATCCGACGTGGAATAGAGGTTGACAGGTACATGCAGACTTCTGCTCCTCGAATTTATGCGGCTGGCGATTGTGCTGAATGCGATGGCGAATGGTACGGAATCATTCCTTGGGCTCTAGAAACCTCTAGGATAGCTGCGCGAAATATGATTGAACATGGTAGTGCGCGGTTTGAGAGTTTCACCTCTGCAAACACATTGAAAGTTGCGGGCATCGACCTGACTTCCGTTGGAAAAGCCCATGTAGAAACGCCTGAGTATGAGCAGACCATTTCGGTAGACCGTGAGAAGGGAACATACTATAAAGTTGTAACGAGAGACCACAAGATAGTTGGTGGAATTTCACTGGGCAACAGGAAAGTGGCCATGAGAATTAGGCAACTAGTTGCCCAAAATGCAGATATTACTGAAATACGGGGCTCAGTATTCGAGCCGGAGTAGGCTTCCCCTATTCACTCACATCAACTAAAGGCTGTCTTCCTTTTCCTTGCGGCGTCAATGAGATCACACGGTCAGCAGACTCCTTGAGCTCCTCCATATGCGTTACAACGATGACCTGTTCAACTGAATCTAACCCCTGAACTGCCTCTGGAAGCCATCTTCTTCTCTGAGCATCCAGTCCTGCACCGGGTTCATCTAAGATAATAACTCCTGGTGGAGATCCCGCAATGGAATATTTTTGAAGGGCAGTGTTTACTGCTACTCGCAGAGCAAAATTGACACAGACATCCTCTCCGCCGGAAGCGGCTCTAAGTGACACTCTATTTCCATGCAAATTATAGAGCGCCACATCATAACCATCATCAATCATGAAATCACTGTAGCGGTCTCCAAATATCCTGAGAAATATCGCCCTCGCTTCATGCCTGATATGAGGCCTCAATTGTTCCTCAGCAACGCCAGGAATGGAGCTTAGCAATTGCTTCAAATGATTCGCGATGTTGGTATCCTCCTCAAGCTCATCCTTTTTGTCAGTTAAGTCAGACGAGGCCAATTCCTCCTGCACCTTGGCAACTGACTCTTTTACCTTCATCAGCAATGTTTCCAGTGGCTTGATGCCGTCCTCATTACCTACACCAGCTCTCAGGGCGTCTAATGATGTGAAGGCATTATCAACCTCATTCTCTGTGGGGAGTCTATCTTGTATCTCGGTGAGTCTTGCACGGCTTTCATCAATGGATTCGATCTCTCTCTTCATCTCCCTGAGAGCCTTCTGCACCTTGCTCTCTGTCTTGCTGTACACTCCTAGGCCCATCATGTCATAGAGGTTCTCTTGTCTGTCCTTTGGAGAGAGTCTCGATAGCAAATCAATCTCTCCTTGTCTGACGTATGTCAGTGCTGCAAATGCGTGTCTGTCCATTCCAAGCAAAGAGATGATTTCAGTGTCAACTCTCTTTGCGCCGCTTTCAATCGGTTCCGTTCTCTTCTCAAGATAGAGGTCTGCACTGGTTCGTTGTGGATTGATCATTCTGACGACACGATATAGTCGTCGATTTTTTGGTGCGACGAATTCGAGTTCTATTGTGGCCTTCTTTCTACCATGCCGGATGAGTTCCTCAACTCCTTTGATCGTCTTTTCCTTCCTAGTGATTTGCCTGAATAACGCGAATTCAATAGCTTCCAATATGGAAGTCTTTCCCGATCCATTGGGTCCTACAATGGATGTTGTGCCAGGTGTCAATTCGAAGGTCTGATTATGAAAGACTTTGAAGTCCTTGAGTGCGATTTTCTGGATCATTCTGCTTCACTCCCAATGAATTTCTCAAGTCCTGCTAGCAGCTCAATGAGATTGCCTTCCCCCGTTTGCTTCACATAGTCTTCGATTGACCTCGCCATATTCAGTGGTTCAGTGAGTTTGATGGCTCTGGGTCCAAGTGAGCTCCACATAGGCTCGATATGAAAGAAGAGGGGTTTGAGTAGGTCCTCCCCGTATCTTAAAAGGTCGGCACGATTTAACTCGTTTTCAGTTTCGGAATCTATTGTGCCATCTACCTCCATGATTATTATCGGTTTGGTCTTCCTTGGCGATAACGACTCAAGTCGGTTACGCATGATTTCTTCTGCTTCGGTTGGCCCCATACCTGTTATGTTAATTCCCGTGAGATACTTGAATTCCCTTACGTCATTCAGGGTTTCAGTTGTATATTCGTTGCCCGTTGAGCTCACATCAGCAATAATTAGCTTCTTTTTTCCTCCTTGCTCGCGCCGCCAATCCACAATGCAAGTCGAACCGGGGCGACCCAAGTCCAGGTCCTCATCCAACCAGAAGTTATGCTTGTGACCAATACCTACATAGTCAAAGTGGGAAGGCACGAGGTCTCTTGGGCTCGGAATGTCATGTGCAAATAGCAATGATATGTTATCCGATAGTGGAATATAGTCAATGATTCCTTGAAGTTCTCGTGGACGGGTCCAGGAAACCATATGAATGTCCACGGATTTACCGTCAAACACCTCGGTCTTCGAGAGATATGTTTCTGACCCCGTCGACGTAATGAATCCAGCGTTCTGTAATGCTAGGACTGGACTCTGAGTTCTTCTATACCCGTAGGGTAGGTCATGATTGCCCTGGAGAACAATGCTGTAGACTTTCTCGTTGACCTTCTTGAATAAATCCAATGTGAAGTTGGCATCATCCCATGATGGGTACGGATTATCAAAGAGATCTCCAGTATGTACTAATATGTCGGGAGAATGTCTCATGGCCATGTTTACCGCTTTCTCTAGGCACTTTCGTGCATCTTCTTTTCGTTCAACTAGCTGGAATTGAGAGCATCCCAAATGTGAATCTGAGATATGCGCCACTCTAACCATGTGCACACCGACTCCTACATAGTGACTAAGCTGAGGCCATCGTTCTATTTTAATCGTGTGTGATAGCTTGTGCTATTCCACAGAAATGAAGATGAATCTAGGGATCGAATTGCAAAGGGTTGACAAAGTAGACCCATGTCAAATGAGCTATGCCATATCTAAATGCCGCCTAGGCGGTTTCCTCGCAGAGTTCTAGAACGCTAGTGTCCATGGTGAGTGGAATTGGTTTTGCCTGAATGCTGCCCGTTGCCCTAATTATCTCCTCAACCAATGATGCCCGGAGCTTTCTTAAAATGGTTGGACCAATCCCCCCCATCTCTCTCACCACTCTGAACTCCTCATTAATGGACTTCATATGTTCCTCGAATGCATCGACAAAGTCAACTGCATCAATTTCATCATTCCTGAACATTGCAGCAATAGTGTAATATCCTTGACCAGTGTCTTTTCTAACCTGGCCAACGACTGAATAGTCAACCAGCTCAGTACCGCTCTTTCTGCACGCTGCAGCAATTGACTTTATCACATGGGAGTCACTAATTTTCTCTCCTGAGAGGTTTGAGATTTTGCCCTTTCGTCCAATATGCCTGATAGTGTAAGGGTCGATGCTCGTGAAGGTCATCATATCACCGAGTCGATACCGATAATATCCGCCGATGTTGGTGAGAACCATCTCATACCTACAGCCCTTCTTCACCTCTGATAGTGGAATGGTTTCTGGTTCCTCCTTGTCTGTATCTACCTCTGGAATGAACTCAAGATAGTTGAGATTTGGCAGAATCTGAACTCCAGGTTCCTCGAACATCTGACTCGCATACCAGCCCTCTGAACTTGAGTAGACCTCACAAAATTGCATGTTTGGAAGAGTCCTTTTCATCCAATCACAATATAGGTCAGTATCAATGCCACCAGCAATCAATTGTTTCAGATTTGGCCACAGCTCATTCAGTTCGAGTGTACCATCGCCATTCATGACATTGCGAACCTTCTCTTCATGCATAGTTCCCTTTAATCTGTCCATTAGCCATAGTCCATATTCATCTTGCATCCTTCTCACAAAAGCGAGGCAGAGCGTTGTTATTCCAATCAGCGCTGTGATATCATGCCTAACGGCGTACTCTGCATAGATCTTCAGCTTTCGGTCCATGTCCATTATATTGAAGACATCCTCGCCCGGCTTCAATAGACGTTTGAATAGTGGGTTAGCCATACGAGGACTCACACCACTGGCATATCCCAGAGGGACACCATTAATCCGGTCCATTTCAGCCGCTGCGCCGAACATAAGCATCGTACCATCGAGCACCTTGGCGTTCTCAGGGTTCTGGTTGACGTAGGCCATCCAGAGTAGTGTGCTTCCTGTACCATAGTCCTTGTAACCTCGTTCTGTGATAGGGAGCTTCTTTGGTTCTCCACTTGAACCTGAGGTCTGAAGATACCAGAACACTGGATCTGCGGTCAGTATTCTCCCCCCGGGGTTCTCGTACACTTGCTTGATGTAGGGCTCCAGTGAGTAGTAGTCAAAGAGAGGTACTCTCTCCTGGTATTCATCAGGAGTTCGAATTGAGTCAAAACCAAACCTCCTGCCCAGAACTGTATCCTGATGGTGCTTCAGAATTGACTTGAGTTTCTCATCCATCACCTCGACAGGATTGTTGAGGATATGGTCGATCTCCCTCTGTCTTCTTGCTGCTATCTTTCTGAATAGATAACTCGTAATCGACATCTGCTTCTTCTGCCTCCAGCAGTTATGGGCTACTAGTTCCCTTCCTGCTGCAATTTGCAAAGGCAAAGAACGTCAAGTGTTGTTGGCTAGTAACTGATAGGAATAAAGACCGGTGCTGCATTTCTTTTGGTGATTATCAGAGTCACCGGTGATGTTTTATCATTGGAAACGATTCGAAATTGACAAAAGGGGCAATATGAGGTGGATTTGATATTGTCTTTTATGAGAAACTGCTATTGGTTCGGATGAATAGGCGTTGAATGTTTCCTGCCAAACAACACAGCCTCAGATAGAACGCAGACATTCGGAATTACACAACGTTTCGGTCTATTTTTGCAAAGTGAGCTGGCCATGCTATTCTGCTGCACGAATGTTACAATTATGTGTAAAGAAAAAGACAATGAAGGTTTCTAATCATTAAAGAGGATATATGATGGCCTAAAACATACAGGGGGCTGTTCTATACCTCCAATATTATGTAGTTCGTAGATATGAAAGTTGGCAAATGAAGTGAGGAAATCTGATGAACCAATTTGCAGTGGTTCTTGTCAGGGTGTTGATGTGATGATCACACAACTGCAAGAGCAGCTGTCAAATGCGTGTCAGAAGAGAACCAAGAGTCTTGTTGATGTGACTTTGCCGCTGCAGGTCATGTTCAATAATCGAGACAGAAACATAGTGAAAGCAAGGATTCGGTATACCAGACCTGAAAGCGACGCGTGGTTAATCCTAGTTGTAAGCCTACGAAGCGACATTCTTTCAACATTTACTCGTTTTGAGGAGGATATCCCAGGACGCTACCTGCCCTGCGATATACTAGGCATTGTGCCAGCCATATCGCTTATGGCCTCATCATATAGCAGAGGACTAGCTGTAAGCGCCATTGCAAGAGACGATGTCACTCGATTGGTATTGGTGTTTGAGGGTCAGTCAAATCGAAGAGGGGGATCACTAAGAGCTCTGTCTACCTCTGTCTACAATTTCATGAGAAAGTGGGAGGAGTGGACTGATGTTCTTTTGGGGATACTCAAAAGAGACCCAATAATAGGTGACTGGAACATAGACATTCGCGAATTCTTGGCCGGCGAAGCCGGATACATTACAATGCCATGGTTCACTCCAATGTCATACAATGATCGTGCGATTGGTATAGAGAGAATTGTCGCCGCATCGAACGCTCTGATGAGTTCGGTCCTTGGAAATGGTCAACTGGCCGACCCTATGGTTATAGGCCTGAAAGAGTGGTTGAATGGACTAAGTGCACTATCTGAGGTAGTTAATGGCATAAGAGTTGGAGAGGAGGTTCCGATATAATGCTTACAGATGAAGTTCTAAAGAGGTTCGCAATTCAACCTGTGGATCTGCCCAGTGCAGCTTGGCTCGCGGGGGCCGCTGCAGGACTCGAGGTTAGAAAACATAGGAGTCCACAGTGGATGTGGAAGCCATTTATCGAAGATCTATTGGATCTGATGGTTCATCATGGTGGATTAGAGCCTGCAAATCCCGGCACAAGTCCGGATTTCGGTGATGGTGCAATAGGATCTGCCTATGACGCATTGGGAGGGTATGTGAGTGTCATGGGTGAGTTCTGTCCTGAGGGTCTCTATTTCAAAGTACCAATAGAGTGTCAGGCAGATGTTGCTAGGTTGCTCTCATCCCGCCATTTGTTTGTGTCAAGTGGCGAGATTGTGATACCCCCTTACGAGATTCCTTTGTTCCTCAGACTTGTACCGATTCATGGGCCCCTGTCTGACACCATCGTTGAGGAGGCATTGATATGACTGAGCTAGAGGCTGTAAGTGGAGTTGGTCCTGCAGCAGCCAAGAAGCTGAGAGAGGCGTTTGTCACTACTGCAGAACTGCTGGCTGTTCAAAATCCCGTTGAACTTCAGAAGAAGACAAAGCTTGGTGAGGGCACAGTTGAGAAGATCGTTCGTAATGCTCGGGTTCTCCTTGGCATGCA
>JAHQWZ010000048.1 GCA_029856425.1 Candidatus Thorarchaeota archaeon | reverse complement strand
GTTTCCTTGAGTCGGATGAACTCCCTATTCGAGGGAGACATGGTTGCTAAAATTGCATCACCGTTGGTCGATCAGACACTAGAGCAAGATGCAGACAAGCCATCAGATACTGCGCCGCGGAGGAAATGGTAGTGGTCTGTAGTTGTGGCCATTTTCAGCATCTTATGTGCACCAATGTTGGAGATACTCATCTCAGAGAGAAGGGAAAGCTGCTCTTGATCGGGAGCTGTATGAGCAGTCGCTATCCTGACCTCGTCGAAAAGCATCGAGAGAGAAATGGGGGATCTGCAGTCCTCAGTGTCTGTCTGGAGGAAACCCATGCGAATCAAGCTGGTTTCAAGATTGGTTCGATTGTGAGATACTCGCAAATAGATAGATTGACGGTATTAACCGTGGATGGGAGCCCTCATTGCGTTCAGCTTCATTTTCTGATAGAGGACATCAAACGTCACTTCACTCCGGAGTTGGAAACTGACCACTATGTCGTTGAAAAAGGAGTTGTACACCAGGTGTCAGCTGCAGCGGTCAAGAGAGCACGGCATCTATCGAAAATCATACCATAGCGATTTCAGGCTTGAGAACTCCTAATGCGAGGCAGCATGAATCCGGCTTGCTTGCGATAATCGAGATATTCTTGGCCATAGTGTATAACTAGCTTCCTTTCTTCGAAATATGCTCCAATGATCACATAGGCAGATAATGTAATCGAGAATACTATGACCCTGTCAAAAGGATAGACTGCAGCAAGTCCAAGAAGCAGCAGGATAGTGGCGAGATAAAGGGGGTGTCTAATGCGGGAATATATGCCATCTGTAACAAGCTTGGCTTGACGGTCAGTCCTCATGTCTGCCACAGTACTCACAGATATCACACGAGATGCCATCAGAGTCACCATTAGACCAATAATAATCAGTACTGCGCCAGACGAGAACAGCAATGGTCGAATTAGGCTAGGATCTAAGATGAAATAAATCCAGTCCCAGTAATTCATTGCAATGAAGGGGATTGCAATCCCAACAATGCTTGTGGCATTGAATAGCCTGGCATAACCCGCCTTCCCCCATCTGTCAATGATTCGATTCTTGACCCTGAGAGCAGATATGCCACTGTGCTGAAATCCGAAAATCAGAACACCTAAGACAATCAGTAAGTACTCTATCACTTTTGTTCTTGTTGAGACTTTGAGATAATCTTATAAGCATAACCATCGTTAATTAACCATAGTTAATATTCAATCGAGATGAGCAATAATGGAAACTAAGAACCCATTTCAGCCATTGATTATTTCGGAAGACATTATGGTCGCTGTCAAGGAAGACGGTAAGGACAAGAAAGTTGATGCAAAGCGTTACTGGGTCCGATACAAAGTCGGAGAGAGCAGTGACATACGCTATGTCGATGGAGGAGAGGATGACATCGCCTCTATGGAGGAGAAGACTATCTTCATGGTTCCATCAATTCATAGACTCAGTGGTGACCCATTCCACTACGATGCATCAGCCACAGAGAGAATCAGTGGCAAGGATAGGATAGAGAATGATATGCAGTTATTGCATCGACAAGCAGCATGCGATTCACACGACATGGTCGAGATCATCTATGAGAGCCCGGGAGTAGAGTGCTGCGCAATGACCAAGGAACAGGCCGACGAGCAGGAAGTTCCTTTGCAGTACATGGCAGGGTACCTTCTGGGAAGGAAAAATGGACTTATGAAAGTCGCACTCTCAAAGACAGTCGTGGATGAAACCAACCACACCTACTACGACAACATTCATGTCATTCCTGAAACAACAGTCAAGGAATGGAATTGCCTCGAGTAGTTCATGCTTTCACTTTGATCCCGCTAAGAAAAGAGGCGGACGCCCGCTCCATTCTCCATGGACTGGCTGCCCCCACACAGCCAGACTCATTGGGCGTCCGCCGAATCTTTTGAGTTGTATCTGATTTCTTTCAGTTCGATGTACTGTTTCGAAAACTTCCAGTACATCTTTTCACGGATGCTTACACTTATATAGACATAAATTAGCGCTTCGGGACACACTCCACTCGGAGTGACTTTTGTTCGCACTCACACTCTCAGTATGTTTGCGGCCATATCCGAGGTGGAGCCCGCAAGGTGATCATGAATGGCAAAACCAGCCCGCTCCATGACGAGCAGACAGAAAGGCGTTGCAGTCTGTTCCATATGTGGAGGTAACGATTTCTATGAAGACTTGACTCGAGGCGAGAGCATCTGCACGTCATGTGGGTGCGTCATCAACGAGAGGCATATTGACTCAGGCCCAGAGTGGAGGGCATTCACTGCAGAGGAGAGAGATGCCAGAGCCAGAACAGGTTCTCCCATGACTCTAACAATGGCAGACAAGGGTCTAGCAACGACAATCGGCTGGAGTGATAGAGACGCAAACGGAAGGACAATTGCGGCTACTTCTCGTGCTGCAATCTACCGGATGAGGAAGTGGCAGATTAGGACTCTTGTACACAGCTCTCAGCACAGAAATCTTAGCATAGCAATGAGCGAGATGGACAGGCTGACATCACAGTTGGGAGTTCCTCATGAAACCAAAGAGACCTCCGCGTTAATCTATAGAAAGGCGCTCTCAAAGAGGCTTGTCAGAGGACGAAGTATCGAGGGCATGGTTGCTGCAACCATTTACCTTTCCTGTCGAATTCATAAGATTCCCAGGCAGCTCGATGAGATTGTCACTGAGGCCAGAGTGAATAGGAAAGAGCTGGGCCAGTGCGTACGACTCATTCTCCGGAATGTTGACGTCAAGGTACCAATACCTTCAGCCAATGATCTCATGCCAAGAATCTCTGCTGATCTTCAACTAGACGGGAAGACAGTCCAGACCGCAATGGGTATTATCAACGATGCGCGAAATCAGGGAATCACTGCTGGAAAAGACCCAGGTGGTCTTGCAGCTGCAGCACTCTATATTGCCGGAATTATCACAGAGGATAGACGCACTCAGAGAGAGATTGCTGAAGCATCGAACGTTACTGAGGTCACTGTTAGGAACAGATACAAAGACCTCGCTAACAGCCTAAAGATTACAATCAAGCCGTAGTGGCGGGAGTATTCCCCCCTACAGCTTCCACTTCTTTTATCCATTATATTCATTTGTGTGAAGATACCGACCTTATCTACACCAATGAATCAGTTTCTCATCGCAATGTGTGGTATTCCTTCCTCAGGAAAGTCAGAATTGGCTAAGGCTGTACTTGAGAATTTTCGAGGCGAAATGAGAGTTGAGATTGTGAGCACAGATGATTGGCGTGATGAGGGGTTCTATGCAGATTTCAAACCTGAGAACGAGCGACTAGTAAGAAAAGACGCACTGAGATATACAAAAGAGCTGATTGGAAATGGAGTCTCTGTTATTCATGATGACACCAACTACTATACAAGCATGCGCCACGAGTTATTTGAAGTTGCCATGGGTAGACCATGCAATTTCGCAGTGATTCATGTTTCCACTTCTTTAGAAACAGCGATTCAATGGAATAAGGAACGGGGCACCCCAATACCTGAAGAAGTCATCCTGAGAATAAGTGAAAGACTTGATCTGCCGGGCTCTAAGTATGCATGGGATGCTGCAATTTCGGCTGTGGATATGAGTATGCAACCAGTCGAAGTAGCTGCACGAGAAATAATGGAGAGATTAGAAGTACTTGTACCAGTTGAAAATAGCAGGAATCACGTGATGACGAAATCGCCATCCTCGGATGCTTTGATTGATGTCGTTACACGCCAGGTTGTGACCCGTTTTCTCCGAGAGCATCCTGAATATCGAGGGAATACGCAGGTTTTGAGATTGAGAAGAGAGTTGCTACAGGAGGGAAAGAGAAAAGGAATCTCCCCAGACAAGATAGAGCAAATGCTGATGGAAAGGCTGAGGAATCTGGATGTTCCTGCTCCTGATTGATTGGTTTGGAGTCTATTGTATAATGAATGAATTACAGAATAATGAGGAGGATGAGAACCTATGATATGGCGGCCTCCAAAGAGAATCGAACTCTCATCGCTTGCACGATCATGGGTTTGAAGCCCACGGAGCCGGACCACCGACCCTGTAGGAGGCCATATTCTGCTCAGGGATTATTTTGGACTTAAGCTTAGAGGTCGGACATTCAGATGTAGCGTGCTATAATGTCCTGTGTCTCCTTCTTCCACTCCACACTCTTCTTAGCCAGTTCCATAGCAATATTGCTCGGTAAGACTTCATCCCTGGGCACTGCCTCGATTCTGGAGAGCCAGCCCGAAGTGGTCAAAGTGAGAGCATGGATGTCTTCACCCTCGGTGGCTTTGATTATCATCTCTCTACCGTGTGCGAGCTGGAAATACACAGCACCGGCAGAATCTTTATTGAGAATCTCAAACACAATCTTGTCCCAGCAGGTCTTTGCAACAAGCGCGCGCCTTAGCTTCCCTTTGTCCTCTTCAGGGAGGGACTGATATTTTTTCAATGAAGATTCCAGTGATTGAGCAATTTCATCCAAGTAGGCTTTTAGCTGGTCGTGATCATCCCCCCAACCAGTTACCTCCACCACTCTCTGTGCTTCTTCCACCCAAACACGCACGTCAGCTTCAGCTTCCTTTGATGAGAAGACTGCCTTTCCCTTGTAAATCTGACTCTCAGCTTCGCTATACTCATTCAGCAGAACGCCGGGTTTCGAAGCGACTGCATACCAAGCTAGGCGAAACACGACTGCTGAGTCTGGAATGTCGTAGCTTATGGTCTTGCTAATCTCGGTCTTGTCACCGATTTCTTCCAATGCGAAGCCCTCCCTCAGGCCGGCTATGACCTAGCGACTGACCTCCTTAAAGAGTTTCGTGGTAGCCTTCTCTATGTCATCCTTAGAGGCGCCTATAGCGGCATTCATGACCAGATAGCTATATGGATAGTCGTCTATACATGATCCGAACGCGCCCTTGCCTACTGCCCTTGGACCAGTGACACGAGCATTGTAGAGTCGGCCTCCGAGTGCTTCAGCATCGAGGCCATCAAGTGTCATTGCAGATGCCACTGGGTTCTCAATATCAAGCACTCGCTGACCAATAGACTCAGCAATTTCGGTCAGCTTTGACTCAAGAGTGAGTCTGTTCTCAATCTGTTCAGCTCTAAGCACCGCATATCTATCACGGCCAATGGCAAGCAGAGCACCCAATGTCTGAGCCACTGGAGCTGCAGATGCCCTTCCTGCATAGCTCTCAGCTGTCCAATCAACTATCTCTTCATTTGGTGATACTAAGACTGATGCGCCAACTGGTGCAAGAAAGTTCTTGTCGCTGCTTTGCACAATAGCGTCCACTCGCCCAGCATCAATGGCAGACGCTAAGTGAGCCATGATTTTCTCGGACTGAACTCCATAGGCATTGTTAATCACAAAGGGAATGCCCTTGTCGCTGCAAAGTCGAGCTATCTCCTTGACTGGATCAGACACTCTTGGTGGAAAGAAGGTCGTTGTGGCTAGAACGGCGCACGACTTCCTTCTTGAAAGCTCATTTTCCAGCTTGGTCAAATCAGCTCGCACTGCATCCCCGTCCAAGATAGTCGGAGTGACCACGAGTTCTAAGCCAGTCAAGGCGATGCCTTTCTGAGGAGAAATATGGTCTAGGCGTGGAAGCAATACCGTATCAATAGCATATTCCCGTCTCAGAGCACCAAGAACTAGGCCAAGTGCCATGCCAGTAGCGAGAGGTAATACAAGGCCGCTTTTTACGTTCGGCAGTCCTAGGCTTCTGATGGCATCAAGGGCCACTGTGTTGGCAACTTGTTGCATCAATGAGGCTCCAGGTGCTTTGGGTTGGGGTGCTGTGACTTGACCACTTCGACCAATACCATGGTTAAAGCCTGCAGCTAATTCAGCAATATACGGAGAGGCAACTCGCCCCTCTCGTTCTCCCACTCGTGCTGCGGCAGGATCTTTGTCAGTATCCATCGAAGAAAGGAGTCGGAACATTAGCTCAATTTGATTGTCAGCCAGAGGCTTCTCTGGAAATTTCCGTCTATTCAGGACGTCTTTAACGGGAGCAAGGAGCGATTCTATAGTGATACGACCTCTTTCAGCCATTCCTTTGGGAATCAATTCAGCCAATTTTTCGTCTATGTCCAAATGCTAACTCCTCCTCAACAAATCTCTCATAGATTACCTCTTCAGAGTCCGCTACCGGAGCTTCAAATCGAGCTACCATTACACCTCGTGTGCCAAATGGCTGCTTAAGAGTTCCCTTGACCCCTCTCAGCGTCTTCACATGCGATCCTGATATTGACTCTGCAACTTCCTTTTTGGAGGCGAGCCCCTCAATCAGAACGTCCTCTGACCGAATCCTACTGACACGTCCAATTCTACGAATGCTTCTTTTGAGAATGAGCTTTTTAGGGATCTTGATGACCTCACCCGACCCCAAAATGCGCATTTGCGTGGGAGGAAAATCAGTTCGCATCAGAAGAACGCGCATACCAAGCTCAACAGGAACTTCCTCCTGAAACAATAGTGCGGCCATAATTGATGAGTCAGTGGTTTCCTCCAACATCACACTGGTCCCATCATGAAGGGGCACCAACTCAGCTGTCGCGCTAGGCATGCCAACTGTGGCACTCAGGATTAGACCTTTTGTGACTCTACCACGATAGAGTTCATTCCTCTGCAGGCGCACAATGATGTGTTTCGAGTTGGTCAATGTATCAGGTTCTGAAAGATAATTACCACGTCTGACAATTCTGTGGTCGATATCAGGAGTATTCAGACCCACACGATCCCCTGCAGAAGTTTCCGACCGTTCCTCACCAAACGTTTGGATTGACCTCACTCTAGAAATGTCGCCCTGCGGGGAAAGCTGAACGGTTTTACCGGTGCTTAGCTGTCCGCGTAATACCGTACCGGTGACCACGGTTCCGTGCCCTTTGACTGAGAATGCATGATCGATGGGCATGAGAAACGGGCCATCTATTTGCCGCTTCTGTGCCTCGAGCTTCCTCAGCAGCAACTCTCGTAAATGATCCAAGCCTTCACCAGTCTTGGCGGAGACTCTCACATATCCAACATTTGAGAACAGGGCTCCAATAATGTCTTTCATTTGCCTCTCAACTGCATCTATCCGAGTATCATCGACTGTGTCAGTCTTCGTGATCGCCACAATGAGGTTTTGAATTCCCATTGACTTGAGAACTACAATGTGTTCCCCAGTTTGAATCCCGGCGCCCTCATCCGCAGCAACCACAAGTATAGCAGCATCAATAATGTTCGCGCCAGCCACAACGCTTCTGATCAAATCTGCATGGCCCGGAGCATCAACAAGCGTAACTAGAAAGTCACCCAAAGTGAACATGGTGAATCCGAGGTCAATTGTGATACCTCTTTGCTTGGACTGAGGATGTTTATCAAGGCCTGCAGTGGATACCTTCTCACTGATTGCCCTTGCAAGCTCGGTCTTTCCATGGTCTATGTGACCCACAAGACCAATGTGGATTGGAACCATCTTCTTCATTATATGGCAGCCATGTTCACGATGCCCACAACAGCTTAAAACCTTCGGGGATGCCTATGATTGAGCGGGCCGTTTATTGGGGGGATTGCCTGACATAGGGACATGGTTTCACGGTCTCTGGAGAAGATGATTCTCATTGCAATTGGGTTGAGCACAGCGGTTATAATTGGAGTTCCAGTTCTGCTATACACTATCAATACTCTTGGAAATGCGTCCCAATTAGAGATGGCAGAACAGTTTGCTGAAAGACTTCACAATCTCACAGAAAACGTCGATAGTGGACTCGCAAATAACACATCCATTCTAATCAGTGTGCCCGAGGGCGTAGCAATCACATCCAATGGTGCAGCCCTCACTGTAGCATTCGAGAAACTTGGAATGGCCTCTCAGTATTGGGATCAAACGTACGAACATATCATTGATTTAGTCCCACCTACGGGATCGGGAACATACTCTCTCTTGATTCGGTTGATTGAAAATGAGGTGTACATAACATTCACACCAGTGACGGCATCATAGACAACAGTGACACTTCCTTTCAACACAAGCTTTTTAATGACAGCTCAGGTCTTCGCCGTCGATACGCCCTTGGCGAGGTCTGAATCTGATGGCGGAGAATGCCGAAAGGACTGATGACATAGCTGGTGATGAGGAACAGCCTGAGCTGGACGAGGTCGTTGAGGAAAAGGCGATCAAGAAACCGCGCACAATTGATCAGGTTCCAAGAATCAGTCTGAAGAATCCTATTGGCCTTATCTTCAACACAAGAATGCTGCGAAGGGTTGTCCAGATTCTATTCTTCCTGGGAATCAATGCCTATATCTTCGCGTCATGGACCGGTGGCGAAGAGATATTGACCTTCTGGGAAGGCTTTCGTGATATCATACCCACCATTCCGATCATAGCGCCATTAGAAGGATCATTTGCTGTGCTGGCCGGTTCCTTTGACACACTCCAGCGTGAGCTGACCGGAGGATTCTTCCCATTCTTCACAATCGGAGCGATGATCATCATACTGATCATCCTAGGAAGATCCGCATGTGGATGGATTTGTCCGATCGGGACTATTCAAGACTTCGCAAGTCTGCCAAATAGAAACAAGGTCCGTCCAGCTCCGGGAACTGAAAAGGAATTGCGCCGCATCAAGGGATACATTTTCGTTATTGTTGGATTCTTAGCTGCATGGGTAGGAATCAGCACTGTGCTTGGAAATGAAGAGGCCTTGGTGAGAGTACTAGGCCCCTTTGCTTCTGGAGCCTTTGACCCATTCAATCCAGCATACATTGTCTTCGTTGAGTTTGCCAATCAAAACTGGCCTACAGGGCTTGAAACCCTCTGGTATGTGACTCAATGGGGGTGGTTCATTGCACAGTTCGCCTTTGTCGCAATTATTGTTATTGCGAGCTTCTGGATACCAAGATGGTTCTGCAGATGGATTTGTCCAGCAGGATGGCTCTATGGATTGTTCTCAAGGTCTGCATTGTTCAGCATAGGCAGGAATCCAGCAAGGTGCACCCCAGACACCTGCAATGTCTGTGAAGTGGTCTGCCCAATGAACATCAGGATACGAAGATTCCCTTACCAGCACATGCACTCTGCTGACTGCATTCTTTGTCTGGATTGTAGGAGTCACTGTCCAAACAAGGCGATTGTCGTTAGATTCTCATGAACGATGATGGTCTTCTTCACGGCTCACCTGTTCAAAACTCTCTTGAACACTAGCAAACAGGTCCATAAGCTTCAGCCCAAAATCGGTGATTCGTGCTCCTCCACCACCCTCTGTGCCACCCTTGAAGGTGTCAATGAGTTTCACACCAAGCGCCTGTTCAATCTTCCTCACAACACCCCAGGCATAGCGATAAGACATGCCAAGGGCTTTTGCACCCTCGGTTATAGTTCCCTTCTCCCGGATGTTTTTCAGAATGGCGTAGGCTCCAGGACCAAATACATATTCACCATCATATTCAAGCCATAGTTTCCAGCTTGGTTTTAGTCTAGAGAACGCGTCCTTCTCCGCACTCATTTCCTTGATACCTTGTCTATAATAGTGTGGATATGCTGATAAGACAATTGTTAGTGGTCGTTTATTATTACTTGGACAAAGCAGGACATATGTCCTTTGTCCCTCCAGAAACGACACTGGAGTCCTGAACATGAATAATGTTTCTTGCTGCATTAATGTCAGCATGAAAGCGCTCACCGCACTGTGAGCAGTAGAAGTACTCTCCTCCCTTCCTCTCTACAGTGGAGGTCTCATTCTCTACTCTTATTCCTCTCTCTCCACACACATGACAGGTCTGAGATGTGTACCTCGGGTTCACCATCCACACACTGTATTTGCTGTGACCAAGAGACTCTCGCATGTGGATTGACAGCGTGTGGATTGACAGATTGCTCCAGCAGGTCGATGAGTCGAACATTACGCAGTCGTCATGACATACTCATTATCGTGAGTTATGAGCTCTTCATTTCTCAGTATGTCGAGAAAATGTATTGCTCGTTCACGTGCAATGCCCGCATCTGTGCAGTCAGTCAGGACCCGTTCCAGAGTGACAGGTCGACCCCTGTTTATATCAACCAGACTCTCTACTATGTCAAGGACTCTTCTTCTGAAACCAAGACCCATGGAAACCTTGGACTCACCGGTCTGTGCCATGGTGGCAAGCATTCCTGCTTTTCGTCGAGCCTCTTCTGCATTGGACACGTATGTCATCCCTGGCTCATCAGAGATGACAATACTGCACAAAGAACAATGCGAGTCTGTTTCCTTGTCAGCGACCTTGGCAAACCCAACATTTCCACACTCAT
>JAHQWZ010000047.1 GCA_029856425.1 Candidatus Thorarchaeota archaeon | reverse complement strand
AATGCAAAAGCATCTGATGTCAACCTTACCAAGATGACAGTTGACGAGATTGAATCAATCCTGGATAATGCGCCACATTGGCCTAGGACTTATGCGCCTAACGTGTTCTACGAGGAGAACATGAAGTAAAGGCAGTGCGACGACTCCTCATATTTAGACAGAGTGAAGATAAAGCATTGAACAGCGCAATGGTCAAAGAAATGCACCCGAAGCCTCTTATTTGCTTCATAATCTACAGTTCTTCTTAGGTGGACTCATGGATAGGAGGATAGTTCAAAGAAGCATCGTTGTCCTTGGGATAGTAATTGCCGTAGCTGGATTTGTCTTGCATTTCTCTGTACCAGGTACAACTCGAAGCGGATTCAATGTGATTGTTGAGAACTCAGGCAGTACTGTTGATCATATATTCTTGGAGCTTGGTGACGCAGACTATGAGTTTGGAATAGAGATGCTACCTCCAGAACAATATGTAGCTGAGAACACCACCGGATACCTACTCACATCAGCAGAATATGAGAGATATGTGTCAGGGACTCCAATTCGGGATGTAGACGTGCTCCTTCAGTTTGCGAGTGGGGAGAGAAGGAGCTACGAAGCCTCACTCACTGCGGAACTTAATCTGTACATTGTGTTCTTCAATGAGGGCTCGGATCCAGTTTCATGGACCTACTACTATGTAATTCTCCCATCCGGATTCTATCCAACCTTCACGCTTGGCTTTTCAGGGCTCTTCATCATCATGGCAGGAGCAGGATGGAGCCTAACAGGGTGGAAGAGATACTTTGTCATTGGAGTTAGTATCAACTTGGCTCTCTTCTTTCTCCGCACATTCACCCTCGCATCATACAGTCTTGGACTTCCTGACATCTTCGAGGAGTTAATTCATGTAGAACTTTACAATGACTATCAGTTCTTCTACCTCTCATGGGTCCCGTCGCTAAGGGAAGGCGCATGGGCATACTCTAGCGACCTCGCAATCTATCTCTATCCACCTCTATGGATCTACACGGTGTCGATTCTTGGCAGTGTGCCTTCCTGGCTGCCAGGCGTGCCGCTCTTTGGTTTCAATGTTGGCACCGCTTATCTCGTCTATATGATTGCCAAATCATTAACACGTGATGAGAAATACCCAATCTATGCAATGCTGCTGTACTTCCTCAATCCCTTCACACTATTCTACGGGAGTTTCATGTGGTTGAATCCGACTCCATACGTATTCTTCTCAACGGTCTCATTCTATCTGACGTTAACTGAGAAGGAAGAGCTATCAATTGTGACAATTGCTATTGCTACTCTGTACAGACAGCTAGCAGTAGTCTTCTTCCCAATCCTGTCCATTATGCTGCTCAAGAAGCGAGCAGGAAGAAAATCCCTAGACTATGCAAGGGGATTCATCAAACACACAGTGATCTATGCCGGCGTTGTTTTGCTTGTATCTTTGCCCTTTCTAATTGTGAGTCCGGAGCTTTACTTGAACCAGATGCTCCTTTGGAATACGGGACGCTATGAGACTCTTCGTACATTCATTCCAGGACTATGGATGACAGTCCACCTCAATACGTTCTTCCTGTGGATTGGTATGCCAACGTGGTTCACGGATATCATTGCGTTTCTATTGGCCAACTATGTATTTCTGATTATATGCGGACTAGTGGTCTATGGCACGTTTGCCATCTTCAAGCCGAGCATCAGCAGTGAGGTGGACCAGTCACGACGGGTTCGAGATCTGGTCATACAGGCTCTCCTCTGGGGATTTGCTGCAGTGATGTGTGTCCAGCTTTTCTATCCACGGGGAGCTTACAAGTTCTATCTGGTTGCTCTTACACCGTTTATTTCAGTGTTATACGACTACCGTAATCTTGAGCTGAACCAAGACCAATACGGCTTTAGAAAGCATCATCTTTTTCCTCTTGTGCTCTCATGGATTGTATTCTTGTGCCATAGATTTGTGTACTTCTGGGTTCTAATGGCTTGGCTCATCTTCTACTTATGGAAGAGCGGCAATCTCTCCAGAATTGCGGAAGGTTTCAGATTGCTTGGACGCCCTTCATACAAGGAGAGCTCCAGTATGTCAGTCTACGAGGAAATCTATGGTGACGACTTAGAATTCGACACGCAATTGACCGATGAAAGCACTGAATAGGAGTTACTACTTGATGACCTTTTGGATCATTTCATCCAATCTGCGGCTTCTCGGCCCTCCGAATCCATCATGATATGACGATACTATCACCTTTACGCGATCAACGAAATCCTGTTGACGTATCTCCCTAGCTTTTGAATTCATCTCGTTTAGGTCTTCAGCGGTGAATAGACAGAAGATAACAGGTTCTGAAACAGAGATATACCATTCCCAGAGGGAGTCGGGATATTTGCCCATGAGCCATCCGAGTACATCCCTATAGTCAGCCTTCTTTTCATTCCATCCCACTCTCGCCAAGAAGGGAATGCTCCCTGCTTCAGCCAACTCCAAATTAGCAGTGAATCTGATGCTGTCACCCTCTACCAGCTCCGTAACTAATCTTCTCACGCGTCGTGCGGTCATCCCGGTTTCACGGGCGAGGTCGACAATACTCATCCTTGGGTCCTCTCTAAGATGGTAGAGGATCATGAGTTGTTGATTGCTCAGGTCTTTCTTTGTTCCTCTACTCGATACTAGGGTATGAAGCTCGACCTCCTCCACTCCATCAAGAGTCCTCAAATGTGAGCCTAATTCCATCAGCTCGACTGTGCTTACATACTCTGCAAGGAGAGCATAATGGCCATCGCTGTAAGCAGCTGCTGCAACTATTGATGGGCTCTCTCCGATTCGATTCACAAAGGTTTCCTCATCCTGAGACCCATCTGTCCGAATTAAGCCTAATAGAAACTGAGCATCCAGCATCGCTAGAGACAGTCTAATAGAATAACGGTGAATAACACCTGAATCCTCCAACTTCTGAACTCTTTTCTTTACAGCATTAGCAGAGATCCCGTGTTTTCGGGACATCTCCTCGTAGGTGATTCTGCAGTTCTCCAGCAGATCAGAGAGAATGCCTTTGTCAATCAGATCCAAGATAATCACCGGGGAAAATCGTATGTTTCTCGGTTGCAGAATCACACAAAAAGAGTTGTCTCTCAACACCAGCAGGTCATTTGAGATACCTCTTGCTGCTGAGAACGTTGATTAGGAGCTGAGATGGGACTCACATGCGATGACATCTCTTGACATGATAAAAGGCATCATCTTTGACCTTGATGACACACTCTATCGTTCTGACGTTTGGGTCTCTGATTTGACTCGCAAATGGCTCAAGGAAATTGGACTTGATGATCTGGCGACATGTTCAGACCAAGAATTAGGACAGGCCTTTCAAGACGCGAGAAGATGGTTGAATGAATTCATGATCACGGAAGGGGTACAATCACGATGGAGTCCATCGCACGAGATATGGGTGGAATATGGAAAAAGGATTCTAATTTCTCTTGGAGTGAGCGAAGATCTTGACAGACTGGCTGGCGAGATTACTGAGAAATGGGAAGCAACTGTGATTCCATGGCAATCTGCTCTCATTCCAGACTGCAAGCAAGTCCTTGAAGAGCTTCATTCAAGGGGGTATAAGCTTGGACTGGCATCAAATCGCTGGGGGGACCCATCAGGGATTCTGAAGAGGGACTCGATATATGACCTCTTTGCAGCCATAGAACACTCACTGGTTCCAGGATACAGGAAACCATCACCGTACATGCTGCTCAAGATATCAAGTAGAATGGATATCAATCCAATGAGGTGTGCGTTCATTGGAGACTTCATAGAACTGGATGTTGAAGCAGCACAGAGGGCGCAAATGCTTCCAATTCTTATCACCTGGGAGAGGCCTGATGAGGCAAAGAAAGCCCCTCCAAATCTGATAGTCATTGACCACATTAAGGCACTTCTTAATATGTTTCTATGACGACAAATAGAGAAAATGCGCAGATATTCCCACTTTTTTAGGAATATGTGAAAGAAAAGGGCGTGACCGTCCACGGTTCAAAGACCGTCCAGATAGCAGAAAGGCGCATTATTATCACCATTCCGAAATCTTCCTCCTTCTGATTCCGGATTAAAGGACTCAACTCTTTGAACCGTGGATTTTGGTCACCCCTTCCATAACACATCTCCTTTTGACATTGTTGTTTTTGCCCTTATTGGAGTGCCACACCCAAGAGATGATTAAGAGAAAACCAAACTGCAAGGTTCAGTGATTCATGTTGGAAGCACTGGAAGAAATCAGGTCCTGGCTATGGATCCCGAAGAATTGGATTGCTGTGTATGTTTCCCTCTTGATTATCGCGATATTAGTAGGCTATCCGTTCTATTGGGGCGTGTACCTCGTTGGAGTCCCGCTTGCCATTATCCCAATAACCTATAGGAATCTGGTAGGCGGTGGATGTAATCTCCGATTCCAAATGTGCGCTTTAGTAAAGGGAATGTCAGCAGGAATCATCTTCATGATTCTGACTTTAGCCATAGACATGCTCGTATGGACTAATCTTGGCATTAGCCTAGGCTGGAGCCCGTTGACCAACATAACGTACGTATCTACATCCTATCAAGTCTGGTTTCTGAGTGGTGCTGTTGGTGGAATTGGAGCTAGAATAATGGAAGTAAGAGGTTATTCCAACAACAAGCAAACAATCACTATCTCTGGTTTTGAATAGTGCGAAAATGTATAGCTAGGATATGTATTCTGCGGGCCCTTCAAAGCCACCATATCTATATATAGCGGAAATGCGAAAGAGGATTATCCACATGGAGATGGATTTCATGGGTAAAGGAATGGCACTTCTTGGACTGATCCTGATTATTGTCGGGCTTCTACCAATCATCTTAGGCTTAGCTGGACTCAGTGTACCAGTGATTACTGACCTCTTCACTATGCTTAATCTCTACTCGATTGAGCTTGCAGGTTTTGTCTTCACGGAGATTATGCTGATCCTTCTGGTGCTTGGCGTTCTGCTTCTAATCATTGGCGCAGTCAGATAGAACCGATAGATCTGTATCATGGCGGACCCGTTTACGACCATTTATGCCGTAAACGGGTATTTCAGGCCACTTTCATAGAGGATTTTATCTCTCTTTTTACGTTGACATTCATGGTCTGATTCATATGCTTGTAGAGTGACGAGAAATCAGTGAGCCATCCCAATGAATGAATTGACTATAGAACAAGTCAGATTAAACCACTTGAGAAAGCAGCATGCCTTGGATAAGAAGCGACCTGACTTCTATGAAATAGCTAAGACTCAGTTGGGCCTTCACTCTACAGACTATTGGACTCCGTATCTCTCAGTCTGGGCAAGGATAGGTGACTACGACGCGAGGACCGTTTTTAATTCATTGAACAGGGGTGACCGTCTGTTAAGACTCAATGCATTTAGAACAACAGTTCATGTGGTCCATATAGACAATCTATCAATGTTGATTCATGCGACCCAGTCTGTCTTTTACAGAAAGATACGGCAACATCCCGATATCAGACACCTCAGTGACAATGAGCTTGAGTCATTGAAGGAAACTATCCTCGCCACATTGGAAGATGGTCCGAAGACAATGCGAGAGATTAAGAAACTAGTACCAGAGCATGCAAGACAGATACGCCCCCTGTTTCACCTGGCAGCCACATCGGGCGAAGTTATTCGGGCCACAGCCAATCACGCACGGAGTTCGACTACAGCTTATGCGCTTCTAGAGAAATGGGTCGAAGGATTTCGTCTGGATGATATGTCTGAAGACGATGCTCTTAATCAAGTTATGCACATGTATATTGCCAGATTCGGGCCAGTATCTATCAACGATATGTCATGGTGGCTATCAACCACAAAATCCCGGGCGAAGGCAGCTGTTGAGGCCTTCGATGATATTGTAGCAGTAGAGATGGCGGGGAAAAGCAAGCTAATGACTAGTAGCGATATTGATCATGCCGCTTCACTTGAACCTCCGTCAGAGCCGGTCATATGGTTTCTTCCTTACGAAGACCACCTTCCCAAGGCATTCATCGACCGGTCATGGTATCTAAGTGACAAAATGAAGTCCCGAGTATTTCCAAAACTGAGAGAGCACTATTGGCCACCTAAGTGCCCTCCCCCACCCACAGACGTGAAAGTGACAGGGGCTACGAACGCATCAGGCGAGATTCGACCAACCATTTGGACCAACGGAGAGATAGCAGGTCGATGGGAACTCGAGAAAAATGGAATGGAGTACCGAATTAGTTACAGCGTATTTCGGAAAGTCCATGCGAAGTATGGTAATATGATTTCAGAACGAGCGAGAGAGTTGGAAGACTTCGTAAACACACGGTTAGTACCAATATCGAGAACGAATTGACATTCTACCGTGTGCTAAGTCTTGAATTATCTCAATGAGCTTATTAACGCTCTCTCGAGGCGAATGTGATGAAGAAAGGGAAGCACGCAGTCATTGGACTCCTTGCCATACTCTTGATTGGCTTTATTGGCATCTCGGATTTAGGAGTCCTTTCAACTACAGAAATGAATGATAAATCCCTGTCTGATTCACAATCGGATCAAGCGCTACAAGATGAAGACTTAATCCAGAGCAAGGCTTTCACTATATCATCAGATTCAAAGAGCGGAGTGCTTGATCCCATCAAAATAAGACAATCAGGGTATCAGACAACAGATGCAAAGAGGGGGAGAACTGATACTGGTTCAAATACACAAAGCAATATCGCTATTGATGATGCAAATAACTGGCTTGTGAATTCCACTAGCGTTGATGTGTGGAATCTCGAGAGATTATATGGAGTCAATGGCACATTCGATTATGGAACTGATCCGTGGACCAATTATAGTATTGATGGAGGGTCGAATACACAGATTGCTTCCTATAATTCCACGGGGAAATATATTGAATGTAGGAACATGGGGGAATATAATTATCATCCTGTTCTTGGCGTTTCATACATTCATTCCCGGGGGACTGAGATTGGGTTTGAGCAAGTTGTAACCAATAACCCAGCCGTGCAGGATTTTAGAATGGAGTTCGACTTCCGTTATGCCACGGGTCCTCTTGATCCACAGGATAATGACTCATTAGCAGGAGATATTGGAGTCTTCTGGCAACTGGAGAGCGATGGTTGGTACTACCCTATGCAAACACTCGCCTCACATGATGCCTGGTATAGCATATCACACGATTTCAATATTCCAGCAGCATGGAACTCGTTCTCAATATATCTGGGATTGTATATTGCCGTCGCAGATGTTGAAGTCTACAACAATACAGATTATGATGACGATCCCCTAAGAGAACATGATGGAATGGAAAACGTGCAGAATGTCACAGTGCAATTGGATAACATTGTGTTCACGAGTATTGCATCCCCGACTCCAGAGTCAGTCGACTTAACATTCCATGCCGGTTCATTCTCTGCACCGGTATCAAATGCAGGGACTGCATATATTTCGAATCCAAGCTTCTGGACCGTGGATCCTCTGCATGTTGAGGTCACATCAAATACCAGTGTCATCTTTTCCTATACTGTCACTTTGCTCTTTCACCGCTATATCAATTCATCTTGGACTAATGACCTATCGAAAGTAGGTGTTCAGTATTCAGTGACTGCAGGACACAGTGCTCAGCTGTCTCTCTATACATATATCACTCCGTCAACGGAATATGCTGTCCTCACGGTGGATTTGTTGTACCCTATTGATTGGGAGAATGCAACCGTTTTAGACCCGCTTACAAACGACATCACAGGTCTATGTTCTATCTCTCCTGGGCGTATCCATATACCAAATAGCGAGGTGAGTCGCAGTGGATGGTGGACGATGAACCTTCAGTCCCCCAATTATGCACGAAATGTATCACTTCAGGTTCAGGATGAATACACGGAGCAATGGTCTGAGAATTCTCTGTTTAGACCTGGAAATAACACAAGAACGCAGATTGAGATTGGCACGGGATTCGAAATTCCCACAGCTGGAAGCCCTGTCAACATCACCTGGATTCTGCCAAATTCAACTATATGGTCATTCGATTCAATTAGTGTAATGAACAATGGAGTGGTGAACAGCTCACAGTGGATATTGGGAGGAGCAAATACTTCCGCAGGTCAATGGGAAGTTACCGTGTTGTGGGAAAATGGAACAGAAATTGCCTATGACTATGCAGTATTCGATATGTATCACTCTGCTAGCATCACGCCTCGAGAAATTCTAGTTGAAACTGATGCAGGATTGCTAATTACTAATATTCTCTATTATGTAGATGAAGACACAGGGGAATTCATTCTGGACGCATCCGCGACAATAGCTGCTAATTGGGCAGGTTCAACCATAAACTTCGAGGCAGACCCAATACATAATTGGTGGCAGGCAGACTTTGACACATCTCTTGTTGACGCAGGTCAGCATTTGGTAGTTGCAAATGCATCAATACCGTATTATGATGATATTGCTTGCCAATTCATAATTGTATCAACGCATCGTACTACTTTCCAATTGACCTCAGTAGGAGGATTGCCAACTGAAACGGGTCTACATGAAACTCTTACTGTGTATATGGAATATGAATACTTGAATGGCACCGGTGTTACCGGGGCTACAATGAGCATGAGCTTCACGGGGTCCTCAGGCGGCCTTTCATTGCTAGGTCAGAGTAGCACGATTCCAGGCAACTATTCCATTGATTTGACAAGCTCAAAGTCAGGGATATACACAGTAACAGTAACCGCCTCTAAACCGTACCATCATAACAAAACGGGTTCATTCACATTGATTGTGGGAGAGACTGGGACTCAATTGATGGTTCTAAATGGTACCGCGGACTTCCTAGATATGGGCGGCACCTACAGGCTTGTTTTGGAGTACACAAATAGTACTGGAGATGGAATTGATGCAGCAGACGTTGCAGTGATAGCTGTGACTCCTTCATCAGGACTGGGCTATTCAATATCTTCTAACGAAGGCAATGGCTTCTACTCGTTTGTATTGACCCCATCGACTGCGGGGACATATACTTTGATTTTGCGAGCAAATATTACAGACCATGTAACACAGATAGTTTCGTTCACTCTTACTGCAAGTAATATTGCTACATTGCTCACTATTGACAGTCCAGGCGCCACCGTTGAAGTCTTGGAGAGCTTCTCAGTTCAACTTACTCTCTTGGATGATTATTCGAATGGGGTGTCAGGAGCCACCATCACAGTCCTAAATCTACCAGAAGGGCTTAATTTCCTGCCTGACGATCTTACAGGAGGCTTCTACAATCTGTCAATAACGGGTTCGATACCAGGAACCTATCAGCTGGCGATTAGAGCTTCAAAGACTAATTATCTGAACTCAACGGTTGGGTTTACAATTATTGTGCGGGGATATTCCTCAATTTTTACGGTAATGAATGGAACAGCCGATTATGTGACCTATGGGGATAGCTACAATCTGGTATTGAGATATACTAATGGTACAGGATTTGGTCTTGATGGAGCAAGCATTGAAGTTATCGATAGAACTCCGTCAATCGGGCTTGGAGACCTTCCTGCAATCGATGAGGGTAGTGGTTACTACTCCATCACCATCACTCCTACAACATCAGATATTTTCAGCATTCTAATCAAAGCGAATCTCAGCGTGTACACGACACAGATTGTCAGTTTCAGTCTGACTGTGCGTGAGATATCAACAATCCTGACACTTGATGCCTCAGGCGCGACAATAGCCGTTGATCAGAACCATATAGTTCAGCTCACATTCAGAGACGAGTCATTGAATGGGCTTCCAGGCGCAACTTTACTAGTCTTGAATCCTCCAGTTGGACTGGGGTACTCTGTATCTGAAATCTCTGGTGGACAGTACGCACTCACGCTAACTCCCTCAATGATTGGGACGTACGAGTTTGCCATCCGAGCGACACTTAGCAACTATCTGAATTCAACTGTAGGATTCACTCTTGTTGTCCGAACGATTCCTACAGAACTAAGGATTGTTGAAGGACTGGAATCAGATTCTACCTTCTTCACCGAAGAATACAGCCTCACACTTGTTTACGTAAGAACTGATACTGGGCAAAATATTAGCTCAGCTGATCTCACCATTTCCACATTGCCTGCAGACGGCCTGACTGTGTTCTTGTCAAAAGTAGATGACCTCTACTTCCTTGAATTTGCAGCTGAATCCATAGGTAAGTGGCGGGTGTTCTTTACAGCGAATAAGACAGACCACGTGATTGGTTTCGTTGAGTTTGAGCTTGAAGTGCTACCCGTTGCCATTGAGATTAATAACATTGAGGGATTGACTGCGGTCGAAGGAGCGCAAAACGTCCTGAGTCTTTGGCTTCTTGAGTCGGAAACGGGAAATCCAGTTTCTGGGGCAACTGTTGAATATCAG
>JAHQWZ010000046.1 GCA_029856425.1 Candidatus Thorarchaeota archaeon | reverse complement strand
ATTCTTGCATCCCTGCCAAGCCACCAGTGACGCGTTAGCCCCTCGGGTGTGGTACTGAGGAGCCATTTCCTTATACTCAGGAGGGCATTTGAGTTATTGGGTTTCACTAAATCCTAAATAGCGAGAGAGTAGACACTTTTGGGATCGAAGCCAAGATCTTCGTCTAATTCTCGAGCAAAATGAAAGCACTTCTCAGCTAAAGCCTCGTCAGTGTCTCTAATGAAGGCGGCATTAAGAGCGAAGAGTCTTGCCATGACTACCAGATCATCATACTTCCGGGCGATTTTCAATGCTTCCTGAAGAGCATCATCTAGTTCGCTTTCCTTTCGTCCCTGCATCATAACATGATAGATTCCCGGAATGAAACACTCAAGGTCGACATCAGACTCAATAAGCTCGCGCATGCCTCTATTCGCGGTCTGCAATTGGCTCACATCTTTAATGGCATTGTAGCATTGCCATTCACGAAGGAGCAGATCCAATTTTATCCAATCTTCCGGAGTCGAATCCAGAGCCTCTCTGATAGATTCAGCCACTCTCATCAAAGGCATATCGCCATAAGTATGTCTTAAGAACAAGAGGTAGTACGGTCGAGCAAGTACTGAGCTTGGATATTTTTTGACAAGTCTGGGCATAGAATCATGTCCGCCATAATGTAATGCGAGTCTGGCGGCAAGATACACACGTTCATCATGGCTCTCTTCAGATGTTACCGCAGTGCAAAAACGCCTTACGAAATCCTTGTAGTCGGCTGCAGTGTCCATCTGATTTTCTAGCATTATTCGTGTACCTGGGTCCACAAACTTATAGTATTTCGTTACAGAACCGAGCGTCTTCATCTCCTATCCATCGGGGAATATTATGAAAGGGATTAGAAAAACCTGTTGATTTCTCATTTTTTGATCATTTTTGGGAAGAATCCAGCTTCAGAATCATATTTCTAATCATAAGCTAATATTTTGAGCCCCTTTGACTCAATTCACCACGGGCCCAGAGGAAGACTGCTAAGCCAAATGCGATGGTTCCAGCTACCAGGAGGAGAAATTCATTGGCGGGTGCAAATCCAATCCCCCACTGCATCGCGGTGACAAGAAAGAGGAAACCCATCGCTATTATCGCCACCCCACTTAGCCTTGCATTCGTACGAAGTGTTTCCCATTCAGTGAAACACTCGGCACATCGACCGACAAAATGACTACTTTGATGGTCGTCTATCTCGACTCCACATTTCACACAGCGATTCAAGGGACCAACCTCAATATGCTTGAAAGACATGTGTGGTCAGCATAATAATTCCTTCTCTATATCATTGAGGCAGCTCACCATCCAGTACTGCAGCAAAATCCTCCATCTTTCTCATGAATATCTCAGGCTCATATGAGTGGATGACATGATCAGAGTCGATGAGAAAGAACTCATTCTCTCGCAAATCTGAATCCCTGAATGATGGTTCAAAGAAAAAGTGCCTAAGTGAGATGGCGCCTCACTCAGATTTGAGGCTAGCCTAGAATCTCTTTTCCAAGAGTATTTCCAAACTCGCGTGCCTTGGGGATTTCCACTCCGCTTAGTGGTCCTCTAAAGCCATCCACGGCTGCTGAGAATCCTGGACTGATCAGGCGAGAATCAGGGGCAACCTTGGTCAAGAGCTTTTCCATGTTTCTGACACCTCTTCCTTCATGCCCCATGTGCGTGTCAAATGTGCTCATTATCTTTCCATCAAGACCTGCCTTTGCGGCTTTCTTGATTACGCTCTTGATTCCGCGAGTGGCCATTGCAGCGTGAATGGGGCTGCCGAAAAGAAAGGCATCAAACCTTCTGATGTCACACCCATTTAGCTTCTTATGATGCTTGATTACACAGGTTATTTCACCTGCATCTTGAATCCCTGCTGCAATCTCTTCAGCCAGTAGTTTCGTGTTTCCGAAAGTTGTGTCATAAACAATTAGTGCGTGCTTCATTTCAATCATCTCAAATTGGTGGGATGTGTTGACTATCATGCAATGGAATTTAAACGTTTGCAAGTCATGCAACGTTTGACGTTTACCAAACACTTTATAAGCAAATGCGGCTATGTTTGATATGTACCAAACGTTCATGTTGTGAAGCGAAATGGTAGTAACTCTCAAACAGCACGCCAATGGAATCCGACCAACGGGACTCATGGATCGAGTCTTTGATGGTCTTGACTCTAACATGACGCGCCTCTTCATGCCGTGGGTAGCACGCCATCCACGGTATCTAAGGGCTGGCCTCAGACTCGCACGATCATACAAGAAGACTGAGAAGCTCCGCCAAGAGGCTTTGAAGTCTGGACTTAGAGTCCCTCCCTTCTTAATTCTCAGCATAACCTCCCAATGCAACTTGAGCTGTGTCGGATGTTATGCCGCTGCAGTAGGCACACTTGAGAGCAGACATCCTACAGACTGTTCTAAAGCAAGACCTGCTCTTGGCTACAACGAGTGGCGTGACATTATTGCAGATGCAAGTGATCTTGGGGTGTTCTCCTTTATCATAGCCGGCGGTGAGCCCTTCCTGTTCCGTGGACTTGTCCAGCTTTGTGAGGAATTCGATGATCGATTCTTCATCATTCTCACAAACGGGACTGCTCTCACTGTTAGCGACTATGCACGCCTGAAAAAGACGAAGAACATTGCTGTTATCGTCAGTGTTGAGGGCAGTGAAGAGCTCACCGATTCCCGGCGAGGTAGGGGAGTGCATAAGCAAGCAATCGGGACTCTGGCACAACTGAAATCCATCGGAGTTCCTTCTGGTATCTCTGTCACGATAACCAGAAAGAATTACGAATACTGGATGACGCCGGAGAACTTGGATCGCTTTGTTGACCTTGGTGTATTGGTTGGAGTGTTCATTGAGTACATTCCTATGATGCATGAGAACTTGACCGGCACTGGTCATGATTCCCTGAACGACAAGTCTGGACTAATGCTTACAGCAGTGGAGAGGGATGATTTCCGAACAAAGGTCCTTGAGTACCGCAGAGGGAATTCCTTCTATGTAATTCACTCTCCTGGAGATGAGGATTACTTTGGTGGATGTGTATCTGCGGGTCGAGGATTCGCGCACGTCACTCCTTCGGGCGATCTAACCGCATGTCCTGTTTCCAATCTAGCCACGCACAACCTCTCCACTGCATCCTTCAGGGATGGACTTGCAAGTCCGTTGTTCACAGCTATTCGTGAGAATGAGCATCTCCTCACAAACGAGGACACCCCTTGTGCACTCTTCGGACATCCTGATGAAGTCCGAGAGATTGCAGAGTCGGTGGGCGCCTACACGACAGACAGTTTGGAAATTTCATAAAGTAAGGTGAAAACAATGTCTACATCATACAACACAATTGTTGATGATTTGAAGTCGAGCTTTAGGCTCGCAAAGGAAAACATTCTCAGCTATTTCTTAGCTAATCTAGGAATGCTGATTGCTGTTGTCCTTTTGATGGGTTTGGTGATGGTACCGATAGCCGTTGCCGCGCTATTGATGGTTGGAACCAGTTCAGCAGCATGGGAAGCAATTGGTCTTGGGCTCGCAGCTT
Organism: Candidatus Thorarchaeota archaeon; assembly: GCA_029856425.1. Taxonomy (GTDB): domain Archaea; phylum Asgardarchaeota; class Thorarchaeia; order Thorarchaeales; family Thorarchaeaceae; genus SMTZ1-83. Next base: position 6,860 of record JAHQWZ010000046.1, on the reverse strand, counting down.
GGGCTGAGAGTAATCCTTGGGCAGTTGGTGGGGTTGCAATTCTATTCATCATCCCCTTTATTGCCCTGTTTCTGACTGTGGTTGGTTCAATCTATGGCATGAGCAAGGATCTAGTCGCTCATGGTGAAACTAAGGCTGAGAGAGCTTTCTCCTGGTTCAGGTACAAGTTCCTGACCTTTGGAGGTGCTGGAGTCCTCCTGACGACAATCATTATCCTTCCTCCTATGGTTGTCTGGGGCTCTGTATCCATCCTTATGGGCTACACTGTCAATGTTGCTATCTCTACTCTCCTCTCTGTGTTTACATTTACCTGGGTGTTCATCACTGTCGGGCTATGCGCAATGGTGTTCCCAGCCATGACCTATGGTAAGGGTGTTCAGGATGCCTTCAAGGAGTCATTCCACCTTGCGCGAGAGCGCCTTGATCATGTCTATGGACTACTGAGTGCCATAATCGTGTTGGCTGTTGCATCATACGGCCCAGTCGTCTTCTGGGGGCTCACTGCTCCACTCACTGGTGCAGTTGTCCTTGATGCAGTGGCCATCACAATAATGGTCTGGACCGTGCTAGTCACATTCCTGTGGCTCCTAGTCCTGCTACCCATGACGATTATCGCATTCACGAAAGTATATGCCGAGATGACCGGTGGTCAGGTGGCAACCCAAAAGCCTCTCCCAATTCCCTTTGTATAGGAGGTTTCTAATCTGAGAGTGCCTCGAATGACTTTTCAAAGGGGCACTCTCTATCATTTTAATCAGGTGATACAATGAGCAACAAAAACGCAAGCATTGGAGTACTGATAGAGGACCTCAAAGTGAGCTTCAAGTTCGCGGTGAAGAACATCCTTTCTTTCCTTCTAGGGATGATTGGCGTTCTCATTGTAACTGTGATAGTCATGATGATTGGATTCGCGATTGTATCGATTCCGCTTTTTTTTGCAGTAGGTGGACCTGAGGGCTTTGTAGCCTTCTTTGAATCTCTGGGTGTTGTCATGGAAGCTGTCTTCGTATCTCAGCCGGATCCGGCTGCGGCTAGCCTTGGAATCTTCGCAATCCTGCTTCTGGTGACTCCCTTCTTCGTAGCCATTGGTGTTGTCTTCGGAATGGGCAGAGAGATAGTAGAGAGCGCAGGAACATCTGCTGAGGGAGTCTTTGTATGGTATCGAAAGAAGTTCTTCTCTCTTGCAGGTGGAGGAATCGCCATATTCGCAGTTATCGGTTTACCCCTCATTCTAGTATATGGAATCCTTTTCTTGGCCGGCTATGTGGTCACAGGTCTTCCAGGAGCTGTTCTAACGGCGCTAAGCGCATTTTGGATCATGCTATCATCTGGAATGATGACCATGGTGTTTCCTGCAATCATTGATAATTACTCAGTTCTTGATGCTACGCGCCAGTCAATACGCCTGTCCTGGAAATACTTCGACAGAGTCTACTCTACTTGGTTTACTTTCATCTTAATCATCATCTTCATGTTTGCTCCGCTTGGCATTGGTATTGCAGCTTTTATGCAACCAACTCTAGGAGTTGAACTTATGGCGGCAGCTATCTATGCCGTCATCGCAGCGTTTGTTCTAATACTCATTGTTCTTCCCGCGTTGGTGATTGCTCTAAGTAGGCTATACATGATTCTGAGTGGTATTGAGATATCAAGTGCAAGTCAGGACGAGCCTAATGTAAATCTTGTTGGAGGTACGTGAATCGTGGAGAATGGGTCAACAAATGCTCCCCTGAAGGATTTGGAAGTCATCACCGATGCTAATAAGATCAAGGTCCTCTTCGAGCCAACTAGGGCGAGCATTATCTTTGAGTATCTGGTAAACGCTTCGTACACTGTCAAGCAGCTCTCAGAAAAACTGGGCAAGAATCCAGGTACAATCCTCCATCACATTCAGAAGTTGCAGGACATTGGTGTCGTTGTTCAAGAACGTACCGAAATGACGCCAACTGGCATAGTTCAAAGGTATTACCGCGCAACAGCTAAAGAATACCGCCTTGGGATAAGTGGAATGATGGAAGCCAATGGCGGTGTTGCACAGTTTGCTAAAGACCGTCTCAAGTCTATTGTTTCAAGCCTCTCGGTCTATGGTATTGAGATTCCAGAGTCTCAGGTCGAGGAGGCTATGGGCGTTTTGAGACGGTTGATTGAACGGGAGAATGCAGTGAACTCTGATTTACCCATTGCAGATGAAAAGAGCTTTCACAAGCTACCTCCCTCTCTTCGAGGCGATGCATCCCGAATCATGCGTCGTTTTGTTCTGGATGAAGATTCGGAATATCAAAGACTGCGTGAAGAGTGGCATCGCCTTCTCCGATCGCATCGCAAAGTAGGTATAGGAAATGACTAGTTACGAAAGAAATACTGGAATGGTAGTGTGCATAATTGGTGTGTTAATCGTTGGTGCGGTCGTCGTAGGTGCCCTCACGTACTTTGGTCCCACAACTTGGGGCTGGTTCATGGGCGATGATACTGTGTATTATCACTTCGAGAGTACGGTAGGCGCAACTACGGGACCAGTCAATCTTAACGTTGATGTCACAACTGGTTCTGTAAATGTGGATTTCGAAGACAATGCGACGCTGTTGTATAGGATTGACGTAGGTGCGAGTAACCGAACAGTACAGGAAACTAGCGCTCCAACTGTCACGTTCTCCTCGAACACAATCACCCTCAGCTATTCAGTATTAGCTGCGAACATCACTCTAGGCAGTGGTGTCAATTATACGTTGGATGTTACGAGCACTACTGGTTCCATTGATTGTGATATTATACAGGGTGCACACATTGGTGATGTTACTCTCACAACAGAAACCGGCGCTATTGACTTCTACATGGGAAGTGGTGTGGTCATAGTGGGAAGTCCAGATTACAGCTTCGAAACCACTACTGGAATGGTTGATCTGAACGTAGCCCTGCCCTCTGGAATTGGCGGCAGCATCGAAGCTGCTGCTGGTACTGGCAGTGTAGAGATTGATGCTCCCGGTTGGACTCAGATAACGTCAAACCATTATGAATCAGATGACTACGATACAGCTAGCCAGATAGTGACTGTTGTGATTCAGAGTGACACTGGTTCAGTTGAAGCACATATCAGCTAATCGCACGCCTTCGAGAGGAGGATTTCACCTCCTCTCTCCCTTTTTTGGACTACTACGCAATGACGTCATATATAGCCATCCAATCCTAATATCCAGCGGAATCATGAACGGTTACCTTTTAACCCGACGCTCCTAGAGATTTGTTGTAATGTCCGACCATCATTCAGAAATCGACATGTCGGAAGTCTACCAGCTGCCCCATCAAGTAGTTAGCCTCTCTGATTTTCCATGTGACGAGGAATGGATATTAGACATTGGAGGCGGCGGAGAAGGAATCATCGGCCAAATCAAAGGTCGTCAAGTAGTCGCGATAGATAACAAGATGCCAGAGTTGGAAGGAACTGCAAGTGATGCCCTGAAGCTAGTCATGGATGCCAAAGAGCTGCAATTCCTAGAGAACTCCTTTGGGATTGCAACGATCTTCTTCACACTCATGTATGTGCCTTTTGAAGATTTGGACACGATTTTCTCTGAGATTGCCCGAGTCTTGAAGCCTGGGGGAGAGTTATTGATGTGGGATGTCAATGTGGAAGTCCCAGAGGATATTGACTCGAAGATGAAGTATTTCATAGTCCCTTTGAGTGTGTCCTTTCCTGACGGCACAAGAAATGAAACTGGCTATGGAGCATATCTTCGAAATCAGAATTTGGAGACTTTCCTGGCAGTGGCCGCCAATCATGGCTTTGAGGTCATCGAAAAGGAACAACAGGACCTTGTATTCTATGCAAGACTCATTCTACGCAAAGGCTAGATTGCTTGTTGAATCTAGACCAGCTCACAGTGATTGGGAAGAGTTATCCGAATTATGTTGAACGAGATAAGGGGTTATCATCTTGGATTTTCAGTCAGATATTAGCGACTATGGTATTGCTGTTGTATTCAAGGGAAGGAGCTATCTAATCAGCTATCCCAAGGAGGTATGGGAATCCACTCCAAGAGACACTCAAGTTGCGCTCAGGGATAATCTGGTGCTAGCTACGACAATGCATCTTCCCCTAGTTTTTAACGAATCTGAGGCTACATATAACTCCGGACGACCCCTGTTGGAACCCTACTTCACTCAGAATTTCTTGAAAGACATTCCCTCTTGCACTGAAGTGGATGGAACTGATACAGCTGATGCTGTACGCAGGTTCTTCAACACTAATTACAGATTTTTGAATCCTGAAATCGTTCTTCCATCACAACAGCCTGTCGATTCTCCCCATAGGGCAATTGTGGGGCTAAGTTTCGGCAAAGATAGTCTTCTCACTTATGCACTGGCAGATGAGATTGGCCTCGATCCTCATGCAGTCTTTATCGTAGAAGAGAGCATGACATATGAAGAGAAGCATAAGAAGGCGCTAGGAGAGAAATTCAAGAAGGAGTTTGGAAAAGACCTGCTAATCCTTCACCATGACACCGGACGGTTCAGAAACTATGACCACTTGGGTCTCCCATTCTCTGAATTTGGTTGGGGTCTGCAGACAACTGAATACGCTCTGGAGCTAATTCCTTTTGCCTACGCGAATAATGCGAAGTACCTGCTCTTTGGGAATGAGCAGACTGCATCAGCTACGTACATGGATGCCGAAGGTAAGTGGCTTGTATATCCGTGCTATGACCAATCTCATGAGTGGACTGTACAGATTGACCAAATCACTCAGATGTTCTCAGGGGGTTCGATTAGAACTGGAAGCCTCATTGAACCACTTATGGACATGATGGTCCAGCGAATCCTTGCACATAGATACCCACATTATGCAAAGTATCAGATGAGCTGCTTCACTGAGAAGGAATCTGGGAGGGACTACCATTGGTGCCACGATTGCACAATATGCGCAAAGATGTATCTCCTATGTGTGGGTGGAGGAATTGAACCCTCTGCAATTGGAATTAGACAGAATATGTTCTCAGCCTCTAACAGGCACTTCTTCACGCTCTTTGGTGGCAAATCTGCACTCACTTATGCTAATACCGAAATGGCTCGAAACGAGCAACTCTTTGCTTTCCTTTCTGCCGTGAATAAGGGAGCTAAAGGCGACTTGATTGACGAATTCAAAAGCAGCGATTTGTATCAAGAGGCTCTCGATAGGGAGGACGAGCTATTTAAAAAATTCACACACATTTACGAGCCAATAACAGTACCGCGCGAACTGAAAAACGAGGTTTTGTCTATCTTTCGTGAAGAGGTCTCTTCCTTCACGCTTTGAGTACACAGGGATTCGTCAAATGGCTCCGAATGTCTTGTTGAGTCCCTAATTTGACTTCGTTAAGGTATTAAACCAGTGTTGATATTCTCTAGGTGTGAAATAGATGCGTATTGCATTGATACTGAATACACGTCTTGGAGAATCGGAGTTTGAAGTGGAGTACGATCCACCACACACGATTGAGCTGATCAAGCGTGGCATAGAGGATGCTGGGCATGAATATGTCTTCATTGAGGCCAAAGAGGATGTTATTGAAACCCTCAAGGAATTGAAACCTGATTTGGTGTTAAACCGATCCGAAGGTATACGTGGAGAAAGTCGGGAGTCGCATATCCCTGCGATTCTTGAAATGCTGGGAATCCCCTATATTGGCGCAAACATTCTATCAACAGCAGTCTGTCTCAATAAGGCTTGGACAAAGAAGATCCTCGCATATCATGGGATTCGCACTGCAGCTTTCCATGTCTTTCGTGCAGTGGAAGAGTCAGAATCTGCAGACATCCCATTTCCTGTCATCCTCAAGCCAAACGAGGAGGGCTCATCTGTGGGGATCAATGAAGACAATGTAGTGCGAAATCGTGATGAGCTTCGGAGAAAACTTGGGGAAATGATTGAGTTATACCAACAGTCAATTCTTGTGGAGCAGTTCATAGAGGGGCGTGAGTTCAGTGTAGGAGTATTAGGTTCTCCTGAAGGCCCTCTCGAAGTGTTTCCAATTCTTGAGATTGACTTCACAAGATTACCTCCTGAAGTCATGGGAGTATATGGTCAGCGGGCAAAGACCATCTTCGAAGACCTAGACAACTACGTCTGTCCAGCTCAGATACCTGATACATTGAGGGAGGAGATTGAAAGACTCACCTTAGATATCTGTCAAGTCCTTGAAGTTCCTGATTTTGCAAGAATTGACTATAGAATGAATGAGAAGGATGAGGTATTCTTCTTAGAGATAAATCCGCTACCTGGAATGGACTTCGATCTCGAAGAGAAAGATATTTCCTTTTATCCCTACATGGCAATGAAGGCTGGATACACCTATAGTCAACTTATTGAACGATTGATACAATCAGCCTGCAGTAGATATGGCATGTGAGTTTGATGCAATTCGCCCATGTGATGAGAAATCAGGAGCTGTAAGGAAATGCGTCTGAAGGACCAGCCAGAGAGCGATGAACCAACATGGAAGCGGCTTCATGAGAGCCTCTCCAAGATATATTCTGGTGAAGTGAAGATATTGTTTCCCCACAGGCTTGAGAAGAAGCATATTGATTGGTTCATGGAGATAGAACGTAAGGCATTCAGGACAGATCTCAGGTACTCAGAGAGTGAGATAAAGGACCGTCTGAAGGAACCAGGACATCTTCTCATGTTTGTTCTTGTGGATTCGCAGCTTGAGGCTACATTACTTGCTTATACACTGCCTATGACATTTGTTAAAACCCTGCACTTGGACACAATTGCTGTCAAAACGCAGAGAAAGGGCGTTGGTAGGCTCATCATAGAAGCACTGATTGAATGGGCGAAAATGGAAAACGTCATTGTGATATCAGTCGACACAGAAGTAGAAGAT
>JAHQWZ010000045.1 GCA_029856425.1 Candidatus Thorarchaeota archaeon | reverse complement strand
ACATGATCACCATTGGCGCTGACTTCGCAGTCAAGAAGATGAGTCTTGAGGGAGGACATGACGTCAGCATTCAGATCTGGGATCTCGCTGGGCAAGAGCACTTCAAGAATGTACGTTCTACATTCTATAGGGGTGCACAGGGTGCATTGGCTGTCTATTCCACTGTGGAACGTACATCATTTGACAACATCGAAAACTGGCTTGATGAGTGCTGGAACAACGCAGGCAAAAAGATTCCAATCGTTCTGATAGGCAATAAGATCGACCTCAGGGACCAGTTCAAGGATAATCCAGTGATGCAGCAGACCATTGTGACAACAGCGGAGGGTGAAGCTCTGGCAGGGCGGATTAGAGACCGCGGTGTTCATACGAGCTTTCTTGAAACTTCAGCAAAGACTGGCCATAATGTTGAGGCATCTTTCCTCGAACTAGCTATTAAAATCCTAGAAGCGGGTGGTCTGACCTAACCGATTTACACTCTAGGCGAAGCAGACATGGCATTAGGTGATTTTCTCTTTCCACATCTTGACTTGAAATTGGTGATAGCTCACTCATTTGAGGTTGACATTGAGGCTAAGAAGGACAAGAGTTCTAAAGAATATCAAGACCTCGCCGCAAGAGCGTCTTTCAGTAAGAGCGATTTTCAAAAGCTAGGTATCAAGGAAGGAGGTTCGGTCAGCATTAAGTCGAAAGCAGGTCAGGTCGTTGTAAGTGGTTTTATTGATGAACGGCTTGAGAATGGTATTGCATCTGTGCCTCGAGGGCCTTGGGCTCTTTCTCTTGTAGCAGTACCTACCGATGGGTCGCCCCCAAAAATGCATGGAATTGAGGTCACAGCTACAAAGACAGACGGCAAAGTCACTTCTCTTGACTCTCTATTGGAGGGCCCTTAATTTTCTCAACGACCTTCTCCATTTGACCCCGTTCTACTTGCAGCGTTAATCTGGGACTTGATTTGAGCATGTCGCGTGCACGCTGAGCGACCTTCATGGCTTTCTCGCGGACGCCATCCTCTAATTCCCATCCCAGTCCCTCTCGTATGTTGACTCGTGCTCGCTGAGCAGCCAGCACAGTTATTTCTCTTTCAAAGAGCCCACTCTTGGGTGGGTCCTTTCCAATTACTGCTTCAAAGAACAGCCTTCTAGCCTTCTCCCACTCACGAACCTTCTCAAGCTCCTCAACATTGTAGCCCTCACGCTTTGTTTCAAGAACATCATAGGGGCAAGAGTGTTCACAAGCACCACAGTACACGCAGTTGTCTGTAATTCTGATCTTCTCTTCAGTCCCTGTGGGATAGATTGCTTTGACTGGGCAAATGTTGAAACAGTTGTGACATCCAACTGGATCGCACTTGTCACGTCTTACTACGATGACCTCTCCTGAGAACGGCTTTGTTACCTCCAGTGCATCATATGGGCACACTTCTGCACAGAGACCACACTTTACACAGGTATCATCATTATGCCGCAATTCGCCTGATATCGTTGGATCCTTAATGGTTCTGGGGCTTGACTTGGTGCATTCGACAATAATTGCCTCATCAGGACATATTTTCGCGCATAATCCACAGTAATCGCATTCTTCGTCGATAGCTCTGATACTCACTGCTGGCCTGAAGTCTGGCGGCTCAGCTGACTCTGACCAGTAGATTTTGATTGCTTCCGGGCAAAGGAGTTCACACAGTCCACAGAGTGAACACTTGTCCTCGTCTATTTTTATTGTGCCCTCTGCTGACTCTTCCCCCTCATACTTGACTAGGTCCTTCTTCCAATCGATTTTGACTTCCGCGTCCAGTGAACCAGTTGGACAGACTTTCTCGCACAGCAGACAAGGTGCACATTTCTCCTCGTCAATTGCGTGGACTCCGTCGATGTTGACGAAATCATTAATCGCACCTTCTCCCTCATATTTGGCTTCAAAAGCATTGAAAATACATGAAGAGTCACAGAGCCCACAAAAGGTGCAGAGCTCAGGGTCGACATTCACAAGTGGGGCTCCCTCAATCCTGCCAGCTGCTGTTTCTTGAACTGGTCCTAGGGTGATTGCTTCCCAGGGGCAAGGCAGGCATAGACTGCAGCCCACGCATTTGTCAATCACATGGTCAAGCGTCTTTCTGAGCAGAGATGTCTTCCAGCCAAGTTTCACCCTGCCTTCTTCAATATCCATGGAAACGACAGGCTTTTCACCGACAGTGACTTTTCGGCGTTCCATGGGCCTAACCTCCAACTGCCTCTTTCACGTCTGGGACTGGCGTCACAACAGGTTTGTCCATCATCTCTCTTCCCAATGGCCCCATGCGGGTCACTCTGTTTACAAACCTCGTTACTTGCTCGGCAAAACTATCAGCTTCAGAGGCTGAAGCACTACCGAAATACAGTCGTCCTCCATCGATTCCTGCTGCTCTTAATAGCTCTCTTATCTTGCTCATCCTGTTTTGGGCATATCTTGCTCCAGACCTATAGTGACAATCTTGAATGTGGCATCCCATAACTGCCACACCATCAGCACCCTCTGCAAATGCAGTCATTACAGTTTCAACGTTTAGACGTCCGGTACATGGGACTTGTATCGCAATCATGTTGGGTGGATATGTAATGCGAGCAATCCCTGCTCTATCAGCAGCCCCATAAGCACACCAGCGGCACAAATATCCAACAATTGCAGGCTTTAGAGGATTGCTCTCAACTGCGGCTTTTGTGGCGCTCAGAAGCTGTTCATTTGTAAGGCAAGGAAGATTCAAGGCTCCAGATGGGCATGCGGCCGCACATGATCCGCAGCCTCTGCAGGCAGCCATGTTGATTGAAGGATGCTTGTCATCATTGAATGTTATTGCATCAGGAGTGCAATTCTGTTCACACAGGCGACAACTAATACAGAGGGAGGGGTCAAAGGATGGAACACAAGCCTCAGTAATCACCGTTCCACTATTGAGCAATGTCTTGACCTTTGAAGCTGCAAGCCCAGCGTGAGCCACGGTATCTGAGATGTCCTTTGGACCTTGAGCCACACCCGACAGAAATACTCCCTTAGTCACTGTTGTGCTGGGTCCTAGCTTGGGATGTTGTTCCAAGAAGAATCCATTCTCATCCAGAGGAACCTTGAGCAATCTTGAAAGAGCAACATTACTTGGCTCAGCATCCATTCCAACCATGAGGACAACAAGATCCACGTCCAATTCCAATTGTCGTCGGAGCATGGTGTCCTCTGCCCTGATGCTTGTCTGTCCGGTCACTGGGTCTAGAACAACCTCACCAACTGTACCTCGTATGAAATTCACCCTATACTCCCCAGCTGCACGGACCTGAAGTTCCTCATGTCCCTTTCCGAAAGTCCGCATGTCGGAATGAAACACATAAGCCTCAGCATCAGGAATCTGCTGCCTTATCTGTACTACCTCCTTGACTGAAGCTGTGCAACAGACACGACTGCAATAAGGCCGACCAAAGCGCTCAGAACGACTGCCTACGCAAGGCACGAATACAATTCTCTTAGGCACCTCGCCATTCGATGGCTTGACAAGCTTTCCACCACTCGGGCCACTTGGGTTCAATAGCCTTTCAAGTTCCAATGACGTGATGACATCGGGGTTCTCTCCATATCCAAACTCCTCGACTATCCTCGGGTCGAATGGCATGAACCCTGTTGCAGCAACAATGGCACCAACAGTGATCGTTTCAGTAGACGCCTCTTCCTCATATCGAAGGGACTTCGGCTCACATACTCCTGCACAAGACTGGCACATAACACAATTCTGCATGTCGATATATGGTGCAAGCGGCACTAGGTCAAGTAATGGTCTTACCATGGCTTTTCTTTTGCCAAGACCATAGTTGTACTCGTCAGCGACCTCGACAGGACATACCTCAATACATTTGTTACATCCTGTACAGGATTCCAAATCAACATAACGCGGTCGCTTTCTAAGAGTCACTTTGTAATGACCAACCGCTCCTCTTACATCAATGATGTCAGTCAGGAGTAATGTTTGGATATTCGGATGTCTTGCGACTCTCGCCATCAGAGGACCTAGAATACAGATTCCGCAGTCAAATGTAGGGAAAAGCTTGTCCCACTTTGCCATATGGCCTCCTAAGAATCCCTCTCTCTCCACAACAACAGTGCTTATACCGGAATCAGCGAGTTCCAATGCGGTGGTTAGACCTGCTACACCACCACCAATCACTAATGCATTCTGAGTCACTGGTATATCATGCGTGGTAATAGGATAGGATTCACCTACTTCGGCGAGTCCAGTATCTATAATAGCAGCGGCCTTGGCAGTTGCCGCCTCTGGGTCGTCATAATGAACCCAACTGCATTGCTCTCTAATGTTTGCCATGTGGAGGTTTCCTGGATTTAATCCCGCATCTCTCACCGCGTCTGAGAACAGCTCCCTATGTAGCAGGGGAGAACATGCAGCAATGACTGCTTTGTCCACCTTGCCTTTCTTGATGGAATCGATTAGGTCAAAGACTCCCTGCTCAGAACAGAGGTGGTCATTCACCTCCACCACAGAAATTCCCTTGGACTCATATCTGGCTCTCAACGAGTCAATATCTATAGTGTCAGCGATATTTGAGCCGCATCGGCAGAGATAGACTGCAGTCCTGTCAGTCCTTTTCTCTTTCGTTTGCTTGCCTTTCTTCTTGCGACTCACAATGTTCACCCAGGTATATCATGTGTTTCTAAGTAGGGTATTATCTGACTGTTTGTGTTACCAAGTTTCGTCAACCTGGTGAGATTTTTCTGTTTGGGTATAAGTCTGAGCATAGGGATACAAAAAGATGAATCCTCTCTACCAGGTCTAACAAATAAGAAAAAGGCTAGGTCTCTTCGTTTGCTAGGGCTTCTTTCTTGATCCTCATCTGGGTTCGTAGAATGCGTTCTACAATCATCTTCAGAGTCTTTACCATTCCTTCAACATCACTATCAAGGGCTCTGTGTGATAGTATTCTCTCTATATGCAACAGCGCTTCTTCAACTTCATTCAACGAGTCATAAACTGTGTGCGGATATCTAGCTGAGTCTTCCTCTTGTAGCACATGCTCAATGAGCTCAAGCAGCTCATCTGTTCCATAAACTCTCATATCGATAGCCCTTTTTGGGCAAGCAGAAACGCAGACGCCACACCCACGGCATCTATCCTGTCTCACAATGAGCTCTCTCTCCATAATAATGGGTGCTTCCCAAGGGCAAAGTTCTGTGCATAACCCACAAAGGATGCACCCTTGGGTTCCTTGCATTCTTACCTCAATCGTTGATAACAGCGCAATTTCTGTTGAACTCAAATCATTTGCATTTCGTGCATCTGCAACCAAGTCTAGTCCCCTCTCTCAAATATGAAGTCCGTTTCATCTAAGGAACGTTTCTGCAGAGATCTCTCCACTTTGTTGGTATAAATGGAGCACACTGAAATTGCATTTCTAAGGGAAACAAGCATTAATTCCAAATCACTGATTGAGTGATGTGTGCCCCTTCTTGGCACAATCACCTTGATGGTTATTGCGCGGAATGAGGGCGTTTTTCGTGTGGGTCCTCTTCCTGGGTTCCCCCTTGTTTCATCGAGAATGCTTCCATTATTTATTGGCAGAGTATCAATCGACACTATTCTACACACCTCCTAGTGATTTCGTCTATTATTGGCTCCGGGTTTGCTTGATGTAGAATGATTGATGCTCTCCATCCTGAGGGAATTTCCAATGAGTCGTAACTTGAACCAGCGCATAATGCATCTTTGAGGATCCTCAGATTTTGAAATTCTAATCGGGAGCATTTCATGGCAAGAAGTTCATCACATTTTCTGGGTCCACATTCAGTACCACAAAGAATGCACCAGGAGGATTTACCGAGGCTAATTGCGATTACGATAGCTGGACATGTTGGAGTATTCTCCTTGAAAACAACATAGTCCCCTGTGTCAAAGCTCTGATTTTCTAAAGGGGTTCCTGTTTTCGAGAACCTTGATGTCGTAAAATCGAAGAGGACGTGTTGTACTGCAGTTCGAATCTGATACAAATTCGCCTGCACCATGAATGCATCGTATTGCTTGTCAAATCGCAATATCGACTTGGCATGGTTCGCAGGAGGCTCCCTCTCAATCGCTTCTGAAATCGAGATACTCGCAACTTCATTCCTGATCATTCTTTATCACCCGGCATTCACCATTGAGGATTAGTCGTAGAAGCGAGGCATCGTTCTCAAATTGGTCGCCGGGCAATAAAACCGAAGAGATTGACAGGCTTTAGTGAGGCAGCCAATCCGATTCGGAATCTATGTACTACGCAACCGATCCTCACGTATATTATGCACTAATTTTCTAATAACTTCAATCAGTGTTGAAACAAACGACCAATCGCAAATATGTTCCCTTTTTGACCATATTCTACATGATTTTGTCCGTTATCAATCATTTCCGATATCGAACACGAAATCGGGATTTAGTGACGAAAAAGAAGACTGCTTCTTTAGTTTCGTCAGGGGTCGCTGACAATGCCTATGGCGATTGACACATTATCTGCACCCACCACATCATTCTTTTGCAAAAGGCTGAAATCTGCCTCAATTGATTTGCGGACTTGTTACTGAGCAAGCCGATTGGAGATATGATGAATTGAAACTCAATCCCATGGAACTCTATAATCTCTTGCCAAAGACAAACTGCCGACTATGTGAGGCCAAGACTTGCATGGCGTTTGCCACAAAAATGGCACTTGGAGATGTCTTGCCAGAAGATTGTCCGCCTTTGTTGGAGAAGGGCTTTGAGAAGAACCTCGAGAAACTTAGAGACTTAGTTGCTCCAATGCAGTCTGCAGAGGAAACAGGAATTAAACTAGATGAATCAAAATGCACCGGTTGTGGAAATTGCGTAGTCGTCTGTCCTGTTGATGTAGCAGTCGAGCCTCCCACGGGTCGAGGCAAGGCTGGAAGGAGCAGAGACACCGTATTCATTGTTGAGAATGGGGTTTCCAAAATTATCAATCTGGAGAAATGCAGAAGATTTCCACCAGACCGACTCAACTGCAGAGTCTGTGAACAATACTGTTGCACTGATGCCATAGAGATTTGGTAGGTGAGAATATGGAGGACGTTGTCTGCAATGGATGCTCGCTGCTATGTGATGATGTAGTCGTCGAAGTGACCGATGGCGAAGTCCATTCCCTGGGACTATGTAGATTGGGCCATCAACATCTTTTATCCTCAATAGAAAGCAATTCTCCCCAAGCATCTACCAGAGAGAGCGGTAAAGCGACCGAGGTCTCGATAGATGAAGCATTGGAGAGAGCGGCGGAGCTTTTGCTGTCTTCAGAGAGACCCATACTCTATGGTTGGTCTGGATCAACCAATGAAACTATTACATTAGGCTTGGAGCTGGCTAAGACCCTTGGAGGAATCATTGCCACACCGGCCAATCTAGGTATGACCCAAGCTCTGAGTCATACGCTTCATTCCATGGATTTAGGCATAGACTTGGAATATGTCCGAAATAACGGGGAACTCATTATCTACTGGGGCTCAGATCCTACAGAGAGCAGCCATCGTCATCCAAGCAAGTTCGCTGTTTTGCCAAGGGGTGAGAATATCCCAGAGGGAATTGAGAGCAGGACAATTGGGGTAGTTGACGTTCGAAATACTGAAACCATGAAGATGGCGAATCATAGGCTCATCATACCCCCCGGTATGGATTCAGCAATCCTAGAGGCATTGGTTTCAGAGATTTCAGGCACCTCCTCAATTGCCAGTGATGTCGCTGGCATTGGTCCCCAAGAACTAATTGGACTGGCACGAAATATCCGGAAAGCAGATTGCACCGTAATCTTCTATGGCAGTGGGATTATCAATTCCGGAAATGCTGATGCAAACCTATCAGGTCTTCAGGCATTTATTGAAGCCGTGAGAGGGATTGGGAAGCAAGCATTTGCCTTGCCTATGGCACCTGAGTCCAATATTATGGGTGCCATTAAGTCCTTGAGCACAGATGCGAGCACTTCTTCTATTACTGACATTGTAGCAGGGGATTTTGATGCAGCTCTGGTTGTTGGAGACGATGCCTTGGTAGAATTACCTGGCTCTGCAGCCAAAGCTCTGGCGCAGCTCCCGCTTGTTTACATTGGCCCTCCTGGAATTACTAGTGGAAAGGCAAGAGTGTCAATCTGCATCACAGATGACGTGATCACAGGCATTGGAACAATGAATCGACTTGATCTCGTAGAGATAGAATTTAAGCAGTGGAACTCCCAAAAGGAGGAGCGCCTTGCTGAGCATGATGTTATGGCAAGATTACTGGAATTAATTAGAAAGGAGAAGAGCTGAAGAATGAAGATTGCAGTGGCTGGAAAAGGTGGAGTGGGAAAAACAACAGTTGCAGGAACACTTGCTCGACTTTTGGGTCAGGATGGCCTTAGCATCCTAGCTGTTGACGCTGATCCAAGCTCCACACTATGGTCTGCTCTTGGAATCTCTTCTGAGGTAGCAAAGAACATAGTCCCACTTACAGAGAACGACGAGCTACTTAAGGAAAGGATGGAGATATCTGGCGCAGGGTCCTATAAAGAGGTCTTCAAATTAAATCCCCAAGTGGATGATTTGAGCCAGAAATTCGCTGTCGAAGGTCCTGACAATATCAGTCTACTAGTCGCTGGCACCGTAGAAATGGGTGGGTCAGGATGCATGTGCCCGTCTGCAACACTTCTAAAGGCATTGATGCGCTTTCTTGTTTTGGGGAGTGATGAGGCCTTTGTAATGGATATGGATGCTGGAGTGGAAAACTTGGGTAGGGGCACAACTACTGGAATGGACGCTCTCATTGTTGTTGCTGAGCCTGGCCGGAGATCCTTGAATATTCTTTCCAAGATAAGACAGCTAGCCCAGGACATCAATGTAGGTCGCATCTTGGCTGTTGGGAATAAGGTTGATGGTCCGGAGGATGAGGCCATGATTAGAGAGAGGGTTGAAGCTGAGGGTATCCCCATGCTAGGCATGGTTCCACTTGACGAATCGATAAAAGCAGCAGATCGAAAAGGCATGGCTCCAATTGACCTTGATCCTAATTCACCTGGAATCGTAGCAATTCGGAAAATAAAAACGCGTCTTCTTGAGGAGTTTCGAGAGTGAACACATCTTCATTTAAGTTACACTCTGAACGTTCAAACCAGCATCATATGATTTACTGAAACACACACCGTTGCTATGGTTAACGATTGATTCTTAGACTCTGAACCAAAATCCGTTGCTGATTCATAAGCTTATTATGCTCCTTTCTTTCAGGACAGCATATTAGCCACAGGGTTTGTTTGAACCATGAAGAAGAAAGCACACTTCAAAGCGGATGAAGCTACGACCGGTCTTGGGGTCTTCAAAGGTCTTGAAGTCCGCATTGGTCAGATTATAGATGACGAATGGGACGAGCCAATGGGTCCAACCCCAATGCCTAGTCCAACAGGACTGCGATCGTGGGATCACAAGCTTTTGACGAAGTATCAACCATCCTACATGCCCTATTGCCAAGTATGCTGTTTATGTACCTTCGGCAAATGTGACTTATCTGGTGACAAACGTGGGGCTTGTGGGATTGACATGAAGGGGCAACAGGCAAGGATTGTGCTTGCAGCCGCCAATATAGGCAATGCAGCACACTTGGCTCACGCAAGACACTTGGTTGACCACTTGATTGATGAGTTTGGTCCTCGGACAGATCTTATTCAAGGACCTGGCACCGAGATACATGCACCTGTCTCTCGTTTAGTGACGGGAATGAGACCAAGAACTCTTGAGGATGCTAGCATAATTCTCGACTACTGTGAGAGTCAACTAGCTCACACACTCTCAGCCACACACACGGGCCAAGAGGGAAGCTGGTTGGACTTCGAAAGTAAAGTTCTCCATGTTGGAATGATAGATCAGGTAAGCATGGAGATTGCAGACCTCGTTCAGATTTCAACTCTCGGCTTTCCAAAAGCCGACCCAGATGCACCGCTTGTTGACTCAGGTATTGGTATGATGGACACCAACAAAGCAATCATTTTGACCATTGGTCATAACATTGTGCCAGCTGCCTCGATAACTGATTACATAACTGAGAAGAAGCTCGGAGCTAAGGTTGAGGTAGGTGGCATGTGTTGCACTGCATGGGATATCACACGCCGTGACCCAAGTGCCAAGGTGATTGGTCCAATCTCTTGGCAGCTTAGATATATACGAAGCGGCAAGGCTGATGTCGTAGTAGTGGACGAGCAGTGTGTTCGAACCGATGTTGTCACTGAGGCTCAGAAAGTAAAGGCTCCAGTCATTTCGACTAGCGACAAAGCAGTAATGGGACTGCCAGACAGATCTGATGACTCAATTGACTCGATTGTAGAGGAGCTTATATCAGGGAAGATACCTGGCGCATATATCTCAGATCACCATAAGGTTGGAGCGGTTGCAACTAAAGTAGCCCTTGCTGTCATGCCAAAAAGGAGAAAGATGAAATTCTTTCCAACAAAGAAGCAGATTCAGAAGATGGCTCAGGAATGTAAGCAATGTAGCGAGTGCATTCGGTCGTGTCCAAATAACCAACCAGTTATGGAGGCTGTCCTAGCAGCTCAGACAGGGAATTTCGAGCCTCTACGTGATGTCTATCGCAACTGCATTGGATGCGCGCGATGCGAATCTGCATGTCCCAACGATTATGACTTACATAGTTGGATGGTCGT
>JAHQWZ010000044.1 GCA_029856425.1 Candidatus Thorarchaeota archaeon | reverse complement strand
GGGAACTCATCGTAGTTATCAGCGATTGTACGAACTGCTTGATATACGTGGGTGGTCTCTGAGCCCCATACCGTGCGAATATTGAGATGTTTTCGATTCATGAGATGGGGGTTGATTTCTACGTTTCCGCTGTCCGTGTATTGCCCACAAATCGTGTATGTTCCCCCCTCTCTAACAAGTTCAATTCCTTCTGGAACCGCCAATGCATTTCCTGTAGCCTCATACACAATGTCAGGACCGTGACCATCAGTGATGCTCCGCAGGTAATCATAACGTTCTTTCAATGTGGTTTCTCCAATATTCAGCGTATGAGTTGCTCCAAACTTCTCAGCCAGTTTTAGCCTGTGAGGCTCCATGTCAATTGACGTGATTGTTGCTGCGCCATTAATCTTGGCAAGTGCTAGTAGCATGAGCCCCACAGGACCTGCTCCCTGAATCACTACATTCGACCCCCACTTCAATGGACTTCGAGTAGCGGTATGTACAGCAGTTGGCATCGCGCATCCTACTGCTCCAGCACCATCAAAACTCACATGATCCGGAATCTGAATTATGTGGGTTCCAGGAGAGAGATACACAAACTCACTATAAGCACCAATAAGATGCGGCCACTTACTGGAGTCCATGGTGATGCCATACACTTCCCTATTGGGACACTTTGTGGGAGCCTTTGCAATCAGGCAAAACCAGCATGAGTAACAAGTCTTGGTCACATCATGAATTGTGACTCGGTCTCCGATCCTAATCTCGTGGCCATCTACGTTATTGATCTTCTTGGGTCCAATCGCTTCGACCGTTCCAACCATCTCGTGCCCTGGAATCAATGGATAGGGAACTCCAGCTAGTTTCCCATGCCACAGGTGAACGTCGGTTCCGCATACGCCTGCATTTGCCACTCTCAACAGGGCTGAACCGGGCTTTAGCTCTGGAATCTCAAACTCTCTGATCTCAACAATGGCGTTCGGTTTCGGAATTACAGCTGCACGACTTGTCTTTGGCATTTAATATCAATCCTCAATGGCAACTTCAGCAAGGCAAAAGACTACAAACCACGATTTAACACTGAGGCTATGCACATCATTTCTGAGGGTAATGCTAAAGAATGGTAGCTGGTCAGAAGAGTCAGAGGATGCGAATGGGAGAAGTCTTCAAGCTCTACCTTCATGAGATTCAACCTAGTCAGCTCTATATCAGCAAGGCGAAACTGGATGCAGTCATTAGTGGAAGGAAATTTGGAAACTTTGCCATGTATGATCCCATTCCAATCAAGGAGATGGATGGAGAGCTTGTATCAACTGATGGTCATACACGAGGAGTCGCGTGGCTGCTGGAAGGGTATGAAGAAGTTGAAGTCGAGTGGGAAACCATTGAGCTTGATTGGGAAGCTTACGCAACATGTGTGCAGTGGTGCAAGGATGAAGGGATTCTATCCATATCCGACTTGAAGGATAGAGTCATTGACCACAGAGACTATGAAGTCCTATGGTATGAGAGATGCAGGGTAATGCAAGACGAATTGGAGGATAAGAGGAAAGGAAGCAGTCAGGAGTCACATTGATCGGATGTTCCCAACGATGAAGTTATAAGGAATTAACTATGGTTTATTTAACAAAGGTTAGGTGAAATCCTCCATGTCCAGTAATGAACCAGTCGAAACTCTTGATTGCATAGGACTGTTCTGTCCACAACCACTATTCCAGACTAGAGAGGCAATAGACAGCATTGAATCGGGTGAAATTCTTGAGATGCTTGCTGATGACCCTGCAGCCGAGGAAGACATCAAGCGGTTCTGCAAGAGAACAGGTCACGAGCTCCTAAGTTTCGAGAGATTGGAGGACGGTACACAGAGATTCCTGATCAGAAAAAAGGAGTGATTCACTCATGAGTAGTATACTATACGTACAAACAAGCGACGACCCAGAACGTCAGTATTCACCTCTTGTCCTTGCTCAGAGTGCGAAGGCCATGGATATCAAAGCGGAAGTCTACTACCTCGGTCAAGGTCTCAGAATACTCAGACCCGGAGCAGCTGAGAAGATCAAGGTAGGAAGCTTTCCAAGCGTGGCTGAAATGCTTCAGAAAACGATAGAGATGGGAATAACAGTCTATGTCTGCGAAGCCTCAAAACAGATGCTCGGATGGGATGAAGTAGAGCTTGTTGAGGGTTGCAAGATAGTCGGTGCAGCTACACTGAATGACCTAGTTCTAGATGCAGATGCCACAATGTGGTTTTAGGTGAGTCTAAGTGGGTGACATTAAAGAGGTGTATCTGGACTACCAAAGCTCAAAGCCTGTAGATCCGCGTGTCATCGACGGCATGCTGCCCTATTTTCATGAACGCTTTGGGAATGCTTCAGCTCTGCACCGTGTGGGGGATGTGGCCACAGAGGCTCTTGAGGAGAGCCGGAGGGCTATTGCAGATTACATTAATGCGGACCATGATGAGATTATCTTCACGTCTGGAGCCACTGAGGCAAACAATATGGCCCTAATCGGGTATGCATTAAAGAACAAGAGAAAGGGAAACCACATAATCATCTCCGAAGTTGAGCATATATCCATCAGGAATATTGCAAAGTATTTGGAGAGGGAAGGATTTGATGTATCTCGTGTGCCCGTAGACAAATACGGGCGGGTGGTATTGAGGAAATTGGAACGCAGAATCAGAGATAACACAATCCTCATCTCTGTGCAAAATGCGAATAATGAGATTGGTACTATTCAGCCGATCGCAGAGGTTGGAAAACTAGCTGAAGAGAAAGGGATCGCGTTTCATACGGATGCAGTGGCTGCAGAAGGACTCTTGCCAATAGATGTCAAACGAGCTGGAGTACATCTGATGTCGCTGTCCTCGAATGACTTCTACGGTCCAAGAGGAATTGGTGTTCTCTATATGAAGAAACGATACCGAGTGAACCCAATACTGATTGGCGGCGGACAGGAGAGAGGATTGAGGTCAGGAACAGAGGATATAGCAGGAATAGTGGGAATGAAGCTTGCAGTAGAAATAATGAAGAGAGAGATGCCAGGTGAAGTGGACCGGCTTCAAGGATATCGAGATAGGTTGATCAATACAGTACTAGACGAGATTCCTGATAGTTACCTCAATGGCCATCCTACGGAGAGACTGGCTAGTAATGCCCATTTCAGATTCGATGGCGTGGAAGGAGAAGCAATGCTATTGTCATTCAAGGATAAAGGCATCTCTGTGTCCACAGGCTCCGCTTGCACCTCAAAGACCCTAGAGCCATCACATACCTTGATTGCGACAGGGCTCATTCATGAAGAGGCTCATGGCTCATTGCAGCTGACGCCTGGGAGGTTCAACGAAGATAATGACATTGACCGTGTACTTGAAGTGCTACCCGAGGTGCTTACAAGGATTAGGGGGATGTCTCCGATTTACAATCCAAAATCAAGGTGATGAAGAATGAAATCAACACAATACAGCGAAAAAACTCTTGACCACTTCAGGAATCCACGTAATGTGGGGGTTCTTGAGGGAGATGACGTGGCAAGTGGTCGCGTGGGGAATCCCACCTGTGGGGACCTCATGGAGGTCTTCATCAAGGTGGAGGATGATAGAATAGTGGATGCTAAATTCCGAACGTTTGGATGTGGTTCTGCTATTGCCACCAGTAGTATGACCACTGAGATGGTAAAGGGTATGACGCTTGATGAAGCAATGGAATTGACTAGGGATGATGTTGCAACTGAGCTCGATGGTTTGCCTCCAATAAAAATGCACTGCTCAAACCTTGCTGCAGATGCACTTCACGAGGCCATTAAGGCATATCGTGCTAGAGAGAATCCGGATGAGGCAGTACCAAAGAAATCTGACTACGAGGAACCAACGTGCGTCATAGTTGGGCAGGATAAATTCCTTGACAAGGGTGTCTACTTGGAGGTAAGCGATCTTGAGGATTTCTCAGACCAGAGGGTGCTTGTCTTGCACACTGGCGATGAATCAGTAGAAGCGGCCTTGGAAATCACTTCACAGACAGATCGTGTAGTTCTATTGACTCCAGAAAAAGAAATCGTCACTACTGAAACACTGAAGGATGAGCTGGCGAGGTCTAGTGTTAAGGTGATTACTGAATCACGAATATTGGAGATACGCGGTGAGTTTGAGGTTGAGAAAGTTCTTGTCCACAATCTAGATGAGGATGAGCAGTACGAGCTATTTGTAGATGCCGTGATCATCATTGAATAGTTGCATCCGGCAGATACAATTGGCTGGTTTCCTTCATAGTCCATATGCGTACAGTTAGAGAAGCCACTGACTCAGACAGAGATCTTCTTGTGAGGCTCTTCATCTCCGAGATAGAGGATGATATAGACCTAGCTAAGAATTTTGCTTCTGATCTTTTACGATTTCGGACCATTCTCTGCCTTGATGAAGGTAATGTGATTGGCACCGTGAGCTGGGACATAAGGGGGGGGCTTGATGATGGTGTGATTGAGTTAATCGGACTAGGAGTCAACCCTGAATACAGAAGGCAAGGCATAGCAAAGAAACTTGTGCAGACACTGATTCATGATGCATCGGTGCATTACTCAAGTCGTAATCACAAACTTCGGGTCATCTACCTATTCATGGAGAAAGAGAATGAAGGAGGTAGAGCATTCTACAGGTCAATTGGGTTCAAAGAGATGGCAGATGTGCCGGATCTTTACCCACATGATGATGCAGCAATCTGGACTCTGCATCTGTGAGGGAGGCAGACCGTGTATTTGGAGAGAGGGTTTCCTAGCGAAACCATTGACGAGATTGCGTGGAGTGAAAGCAACTCGAGGAAGCCAATATATCATATGCACAAATGGTTCGCGCGTAGAGTTGGATGTACCTTCAGAGCAATCATTCTTGGACTCTTTCTTGAAGAAGACCCGATGAAGAGGTTCTATGAAGATGTGAAACTTGAGAATGCGAGTGGCGAACCTCCACTTATCTTGGACCCGTTCATGGGGGGCGGGACCACGATTGTTGAAGGACATAGACTTGGATGTCGCACTATTGGTGTGGATATCAACCCTATGGCATGGTTCATCACAAAGAAAGAGCTGGAGTCAGTTGACTTCGTTTGTTTTGAGTCCGAGTTTGCCAAGCTCAAGCAGTCCGTAGAGTCCAAAGTGCTTTCGCTTTACAGGACTACATGCAAAGAAGGACATAATGCAGATACAATGTACACTTTTTGGGTGAGGACCGTGAACTGTGGATCATGCGGTAGCGAGATTCCTTTATTCAAATCCTTCCTCATCTCCAGACAAAATGACAAGAGAATGATCTTCTTCTGCCCATCGTGCAATGAAATAGTAACAACCAGCAGTACTTACTGCCACTGTGGTATGGACCTCTCAAAGCCATATGCTACAAACAAGACGTACCATTGCCCAAGCTGTGCTCAGAATGGCAATTTGACAGAAGCATGGCTAGAGAAAGGCAAGCCTCCTGCTGAGATACCTTATGCTATTGAATTCTACTGTGAAACATGCGGTAGAGGTTACAAGACTCCCAACAAGTTAGACTTACAGCGAATATCTGAGGCCGAGAGAGAGTATAAGTTGATGGAAAAGAAGCTCAAAGGAACGCTGATTCCAAACGATGCGGTCCCTTGGAAGAGGATGGCAACAATGAGGCCTCGCTGTGTTGTCTATAGAAGATTCAGTGATTTCTTCAATTCTCGGCAGTTGTTGGCACACTCAATCATACTGGAACGGATTCTCGATGTTCAGGACAGAGCGGTCAAAGAACTTCTACTCCTTACGTTTTCAGACTCTCTCAATGCCAACAATATGTTCTGCATCTACAATACTCATGCATCGAAACTTGAACCTCTATTTGGTGGACATTACTTCTCTCCACCCACTACTCCAGTAGAAAACAATGTGTGGGGTACGAAATTGGGGAGGGGTAGCTTTACGAAGTATGCCGCAAAAGGAATGAGGGCTCTGAGTTACCAGCGAGAGCCATTCGAGATTCGAATCTCTGAAATGGAAACTTCAAAGGGCGAACGAACCAGAAGGAGGGAGAGAGTCATTATTGGCGGCAGAATAGGAGCTGACTTTGTCAGCGAGTTCAGAGAACTAAAGCACCCAACGAGTTCCTTGTTAAAGTGTCAGTCATCCGAGGACTTGACATTCATCCCTGACGAGGCTGTTGATGCAGTAATAACTGATCCACCCTATTATGATAATATCATGTACTCTGAGCTTTCAGACTTCTTCTATGTGTGGCTGCGCCAGCAGCTATTGGACACTTACCCCGCCGCTTTTAGCAAGAAATCCAGTAATAATACAGATGAAATTCTAGTACACACCAGGACAGGCAAAGATGCAGATTTCTTTGTCAGGTCCATGACTAGAGTCTATCGCGAACTCAATAGAGTGATGAAGGACGATGCCAAGCTAGTCTTTGTCTACCAACACAAGCGACTCAAGGCATGGACTGCCATATTGCGAATTCTTGTGAATTCGGGATTCAGTGTGAGGGCGGTCTATCCAACACATGGCGAAACACCTAGTGGCGTCAGAGCCCATGGTATGAATCACAACGCCCTTTTAGTGTGCGGAAAGAAGTCAGATTCGATGGCAAGTGTCAAAATGAAACCAAGGGATATTGCCATTGAAGGATTAGAGTCAATCCATAGAATCTACGGTGACAAGAAAAAAGGTCCAGATCTCATGATTAAGCTTGGGAAAGCATTGCAGGCCTACACACAATATCCTAATGTCAGAGATGGTGAGATTACCTATGATTGCATTGATGATTTTGAATCGTTTGTAGAGGACTATATTTTGGAATAATGAAATCATTTCAGTTGATAATACTTGAAGCCAAATGCCCGAGCCTTCTCTGAACCCAGGTTCATTTCCTGAATGACTCTTCTAATTCTTTCAGCTCCAATCTCTGAAACTGTAGTGAATCCCGCTCCAATCGCACGAGAATTTTCCGGAACTTTCTCAGGTATCTGGACCACAATGAAGCTTCTATTCCCCCCATCTTCTAGGTTCTTTTCCAGTAGTGCATGAGCTGTCGTACAGGATCCAGCAAAGAAATCTAGCACAATGTCATTGCGCTCTGGTTCAGTACTGATATGCAATATCTGCTTCATTAGCCGGATAGGTTTTGGAGTTTCGAAGACACCTACATCACCAAAAATCTGACGAATCGTTCTTCGTGCTTCCTGATTATCACCGACCTCACTTCTCCGCCATATTGTGCAAGGTGTCAAGCCCTGCTTGACTTCAGATAGAAATCGCTTGAGTCGCGGGACATTATCCCCATCAAGACCGAACCAGATGCGATTCTCAGCCACGAGGCTATTGAATGATTGGCGTGTCATGCCCCAACATCTCCCTCGCGGAGGACGAACCCGTCTTCCAGATGGTGTTGTTAATTCATAATCATAATCCTTGTTGTAGGTCTTGACTGTCAAATCACTTGATGTCCAAGGACCTCTCGAGTCATTATCAGGATTCTTGTAGCGTGCATCAGTTTCCTCTGTTCTCGGTAGGAGCCGCGGTCTCCATAAGTCCTTGTTCTGGGCAAAGATGAGAATATAGTCATGGTTATCTGAGAACCACCTACAATCGTTTTGAGGTGAGAACTTCTTCTCCCAGATTATTGTTGCTACAAAATTCTCCTCACCAAATACCTCGTTCATCAACATGCGTAGATTATGAACCTCATTGTCATCAATTGAAACGAAGATGGCTCCATCCTCACGAAGAAGCTCTCTTGAAACTAGAAGGAGAGGAAACATCATAGAGAGCCATTCAGCATGTGATTCAGCAAACTTATCGTTGAAGACAAAACTACCGCCTTTGTTATACGGTGGATCAATGTAGATCACACTTATTGCTCCATTATGGCTCTCACGCAAGACCTTGAGAGCTTCTAGATTATCACCCTCTATGAACATGTTCTCAGTTGAGTCAGACGAGATGGATCGCTCTTCAAGAATCTTCAGTTTGTGCTTTGATTGACCAGTAGCCGCATTTCTGGCATCCTTCTTCCCAGTCCATGTGAATCTGCAGCTGTTGATTTCTTCCTGCAATGGATTCCCTCCTAGTATTTAGAGGAAGAGACACTAGTGTTTCGCTTGCGTCCAGTATTTCAGTATTTTCAACGCTTCTGTAAATGTTCATGTATGATACTGATTGAATCTGAGGGAATATCCCAAATAGCAGAATCCTCATTATAAAATTCGAAGGGGTGAGAGGATCTGGTTCGACGCGGGTTGTGCAATGTCTGAAAGAAATAGGAGAGAAGGGAGGGCCTCAGCAAGTCAAAACCCTTCAGAAAGCAAGCGAAGTCTGTCGCTGTTAATCCCAGGCGAAGGCAAAAACGAGTCCTTGATTCCATCATGATACAAAGGGGAAACGGGAGTTGATACAAACTCGACAATACTCTCTCAACAGGCTCCTCTATCTCAAGAAAGAGACTATGGGAGAATTGGCTGATTGATGGAATGATAGTGGATTTGTAACCCTTGATAACTCCAACCTTTTCCAAGCGTTGCAATCTCTTGTTAGCTCCGGTTTCGGACAAGGATAGCGACTCGGCAAGATGACGTTGGGTTGGCTCTCCGTTCCTGCGTAAATGCCTTAGTAGGTCTATGTCTTTTGAATCGAAATTGACGACCTGAGGGTTCTCATCCATCCGGAATGTGAATTGTGATGTCCCCTGTAGATTTTTCCTGATTGACTTATACCACGGCTTCCAGTCCCAATTCCAGCACATGTCAGAGTCAAGATGTTCATAATTTGCTCTTTTATACTCGTAGTCCACGATGTCGAAGATATGATAGTCCTCCACAAGTCCCTCTTCCTTCAATGATATTATCAATAATGGGATGGTATCAGGGGATTCAAGAGGATAGACAGCATGAGCCAAGAATCCATCATAGGAGCCATAGGATTCTGTCATCCAATAGAAGGGAGCCAATTCATCAAGAATGTCAGGGAGATGTGTTGCCCCGAGTCTGGTAGCCTTCATGCAGACTGATGCCTCTCCAAGACCAAGCTTCCTCTCATGAGTCATTGCCCGGGGAGGATATAAGATGCCTTTCTTCTTCAATCTAGAGAGACGATATCTGACTGTTCGAGATGGAATGCCCAATACTTCACCAAGCTGCTCAGCTGATGCTTTTGCGCCAACCTTGTCAAAGGCTCCAATGATGGCAAGATCTTTCTGGTCTAGGGCCATCTCTTGTGTCAGAAAATCACATCCGACGGACAAGCAAATGATTTCTCATTTAACGATGTGTTTCTGGGCACCAAAAGATTACGCTATTGGCAACGCTTATAAAAAATGAATTGCCACTACTAAAGCTGAGCAAGTGTTTGTGGCAACACGATGACCTTAATATGGCCGAAAGTTGCTTAAGAACGCCTGACGGTGATGACAGATGCGCCTGCCTTTCAACCTGACTAGAAGCTCTATTGTTATTCTGGACACTTTGGCTTCAGATGGTCCAATGTATCCTCAGGAGATTGCGACTAGGGTTGGACTCGCTCCCAGAACCGTAACTCTGGCTTTGCGTAATCT
This sequence comes from Candidatus Thorarchaeota archaeon, assembly GCA_029856425.1. Classification (GTDB taxonomy): domain Archaea; phylum Asgardarchaeota; class Thorarchaeia; order Thorarchaeales; family Thorarchaeaceae; genus SMTZ1-83. The sequence goes on along the minus strand of JAHQWZ010000044.1, from coordinate 1,202 downwards.
CTTGAAACAGGATCTCTGCCATAAGGTTGCGAATTTCCAAGACATGCGTAAACCGCTTTATCATGCAGATGTTGCCAGAGTCCAGAAGCTTAGAAAAGAGATTGAAATCTGGAAATCCATTTCTACACTACACCTTCGAGTGTAGGCTCCCTTACAATACATTAAAACTCCTCAATGGACCCGCTTGTTCCTGAAAAGGAAGCCGAGAGGGTCCTACTTCTGGCAAAGCCAGTTTATAGAATGACTTATTGAAAGCTCAGGGTCATTTAAATTAATGAACATTCACAAGGTCATAGCTGAGCTCCCGAAGGTGGAGCTTCACATTCACATTGTGGGAACGATAAGGCCCCAGACATTGCTTGATTTCATAGATGAAGGAAGTTTTGAAACCCCATACAACTCAGTTAAAGACATTGTCCATCTTTTCCAATATCAGGATTTTGACCAATTCATCTCTGTCTATTCTGAGGTTGTAGGCTACATTACCAAGGAAAAGCAGTTTGAGCGCTTAGCCTTTGAGATGTTGGAGGACCTAGCAGCTTCTAATGTCCGCTATGCTGAGATTAGCTTCTCTGCTCCAGACCATATGAGGAGGGAGATGGAATTTGGTGCAATGCTTGACGCAATAGTCCGAGGAATGAAACATGCACATAGGAAGACCGGAATTGAAGCGGATGTGAGAATTGATTTAGTTAGAAACTATGGGCCAAAATCGGCGATGGAGGTTTTAGATTTGGCACGAGAGAAGCTCGATCATATTGTGTCAGTGGATATTGGTGGAAGTGAACACAATTTCCCTCCAAAGCCCTTTGCACCTGTGTATGAAGAGGCTCGAAAAATGGGTCTGCATCTTGTGGCACATGCAGGGGAAGCAGCAGGCCCTGAGTCAATATGGGATGCTATTAGGTTTCTCCGAGTAGAACGTATTGGTCATGGGACTTCAGCAATTGATGACCAGCGATTGATGGACCACATCAAGGAAAAGGGAATTGCTATCGAAGCCTGTCCAGTAAGCAATGTTAGAACCGGTGTAATTGCTACATTATCTGAACACCCAATTGGAGAGTTTTTCAGGCGTGGCCTACAAGTCACTGTCAACAGTGACGACCCTGCGTTCTTTGACACAAATATCACTTACGAGTACAAGCAGTTGCACGACGTGCTTGGATTCTCTCTATCAGATCTCTATGAAGTGACACAAA
>JAHQWZ010000043.1 GCA_029856425.1 Candidatus Thorarchaeota archaeon | reverse complement strand
AACTCAAGACCAGTGTTAATGGCTCAATGATGATGAGAGTCGTTGACTTTGAGGAGTTTTGCAAAGCCATTCGTGTCCCCGAAGAGGCAGAGAGGAAGGTCAATCTTGAGCTGACAGATTCTCAGTGTCCCTGGAACGAAGGCCTGTTCACATTGACCCCTGGAGGGAGAAATCTTGAGGTCGAGAAACGGGATAGAGCTGCAAAACCTGATGCAGTTCTCAATCCACATCAGCTCTCTGCCGTTGTAGGCGGACGAACCCAAGCAACTATGTTGCAGAAAATTGGGAACATCAGATGTTCAAATGAAACAGCAGAAAGACTTGACTCGATTTTCCCAGCTGAATCTTTCATCTCCTACTTCAGATTCTAGTGGCTAGAAATACATTCCAGCACGCATTGGATATCGCTTTCTGAAAACGTTCATTGCGGATTTGTCTAGCTGGTCCTGAAGTTTCCTCACATCTCCACCAAGAGAACTAAGATCAGGCCTGGTAAGAACTGGCCCACTGAGAATATGGTCAATGGAGCTACCGCCTAGCTCTGAGGATGAGACCGGTGCCCTCTGTATAATATTGCGGAGCTTCGATTGCATCCCAAGGGGATTTCCAAATGCAGCAACAAGTCCCTGTATATCGGTCTCAGTCAATGGTCTGAAACCAAACTCGGGAGTTGACCGGACTGACTTGACGGTACTACTTGTGTCTTTGACCTCCATGCCTGAACCAACGAACTCGAAGGGATTCAATGAGATGAGTTTCAGCTGAAATGTCGAGTCTGGTCCCACAACGAGCATCTCTCCACGGGGCGTGGTCATGACCCTCCATCCTCTGGGACGCTCTGAATACTGTTGGAGGATGCGTGGTACAATATCTTCAGCTGGCTCTATCTTTGTCAACGTGTGTCAATGATATATTCTCGCTTTCTCAGATAATAGTGTCGTTAAAGCCGTTCATGCATTTGAAATGGAAGAAACTCTAGGGTCTGAAGACTAATGCCTCTCCAAAGGCGGGCTCAATATCTAGCGATCCACGAACCAGGTTCCCTTGGGCTCCAAGCTTGGACATTATGTCCTCCATGGCCTGGTTGGCTTGGGCTGTTTGTTCTTCCCAAGTACCTGATGAGTCACAGAGATCATCGTGAGTTAGCACATACTTGAATGTGAGAGCCACCCCATTCATCTTGACTCCAAGAGCCGTGAGAGTCATTCTTCGTAGACGTTTCTGATCATCCAGAAATGGACTGTGGAAGTATTCAGGATAGTACATCACGAGTGCTGCATTACTGGCAAACGTTACAAAGTCCTCATAGGTCTCAAGGAGAACGGGTGGGACTATAGCAGGATTCTCGTTACTCATTCTTCTCATCTCGTTGCTTCCAATGCATGAACCCCCTGGCCCCTTGGCTTCCAGTGGAGCCGCTGCGGGGGGCACCGCTAAGACAGGCCTCCTGGAGGGCACCTGTATGTATTAGTACAAAATCTTATAAATATATCTATTCGTTTATTTTTTTCGTCATTTGTTTAATTAAAGTCATTGGAACACGTGTTCTAAATGAAATTGCAAATGTCACACACGCGTATTAGGTAGATGTGGAATCTGCTACTATTCAGCATTACCGAAAATTGGCGAGAATCCTGTCCTATCCGAAGTGTCAAAAGAATCGCAGACTTTCCTGAGTCTTTTGATATGCTGCGATTTCAGGTATGCCAGATACTCAAATAGCGCGCTGATGACCTCCGACTTCGCCCTAGTAGAGATTGAAAGGTAGAAACCATAGGCTTTCAGACTGCGTTGTAGGGTTTCGTTGCAGATGGACCATCTCTGGAATTGAATGCTGGCAGCAAAGGGAGAGGCAAACTCAAAGGGGTCCTCATTTGGAGGTTCCCAGTTTGATTTGCGGTTTCTGCTATTCTCAACCCCTTCCAAAGGACCTGCGACCATCATATGCTCTATCCTCTCAATTAGATCCTCTTCTGACTCCTCTAATACCATCAGCAATGCCCTGATTTCTGGCATCGTTGCCTTTTCCAATTCACGCTGGTAATATGCCAGATCGTTTAATGCAGTGGCGAGGGCGAGGTTCAACATATGCCGGACGGGGTCCTTTCTAGCACTCATTATTCTAAGAGAATGAAAACTTTCTAGAAGAAATCAGTTTCTATGGTAAATTCGTGTCGAAAAGTCATTTAGACTGATGTGTGGTGGGATCACTCAAATAATCTGAAATCAGACTATACTCTTTGGGGGCCATGGAGTCTCGTAGCAATGGCAGCCCTTCGTCGATGAAATCAATCAGAGAATGAAGCCTGATTCCCGATTCCAATGCTTTCTTCTTCGCACCTTGCTGACGGTCTAGCACAACAGCGACATCATTGCAGATGACGTCCTGAACCCTTCGCCTCTCAATCTCCGATTGAATCTGTGCTCGAGCAATGAGTTTACTTTCCAACCCTGTGACGAGATCATCAACTATGCAAAGAACATCCCCATCCTCAAGAATCCCTTCGAGCAAGGAGTGTTGCCCATACTCCCGAATTGCTCCATGCAGGTCCTCCTCGGTCCGAACTCCCAACATCTTGCGAGTATGACAGGCCGGTAGACCGGACTCGATAGAGATGGCTGTCGCGATGGGGACTCCTGCAAAGGCCACACCAACTAGCTTGTTGACGTTGGGAGCTCTCTCTTCAAGAAGCATGGTCATCGCTCGACCAACTTTCTTCAATGTTGTAGGATACGAGCTCAACAGACGCAGCTGAATGTAGAAAGGACTCCAGATTCCAGAGATTAAGGTCCAACCCTCCTTCTTGTCACGCGAAGCTGTCAGAAGCATTCTATTCCGGTAGATCTCACTCATGATATCATGCTTCAACTCATCGAGGTTATCAGTCAATGTCCGCTCCCGACTACATCGTGTCCGAGGTGTTCTTAACCCTGCCGACAGCTGTGGCAAGAGATAAGCGAGTGATTACCATTCCTTGTGGTATGGTTTCATCAGAGACTGTACAGTGGTTGCTAGCCAATTCTGGTCCGGCCATACGCTTTCAGCTTGTTGTGGATATGCTACAGGAACAGGATGTGGGAAAAGTGAGCTCGGTGCTAGCTGACCTGCTTGCCAGCCCATTAGTCACAGAGTGGATGAACAGATTAGCCCCAGGCTTTGAGATGAAACAGTTACACTCCTCCAGTCCTAGTGCGTTTGAGAATACTATGGGAAAACTTGGAGAACTTGGATTGCGTGCGGGCTTGCAGCCTTTTGACAGCAAAACCCTCCCATTCAGAGCATGGTTGACAGACACAGAAGAAGATGAAACAGAGAGCCCATTCCGAGTCTTTCTGCGAACGCTAGTTGCTTCACTCCTGTCGTTCACAGGCTATTCTGACACAGATCCGGTCAGTAATGTGCTTACAGAACGTCTTGAGGCGACATACTCTTTTGCCAGGAATCCAGAATTTGCACTAGTGTACGTGGGCAACATGGCGGATGAGGATTTAGTAAATCCAAATCTGTATCCAGACCAGCAGCTCGTCTTACCTTGGGTTCATGACATACTCGGATTTGCGGGCTCCGACCAGATTCTCTCAGACCCTGATCTTCGCCTAAAAGCAGAAACAGTAGTATCTATGGTACTCAGTCCAGAATACCAAGAACTTCAGCCGGATTATGGACTCATGAAGCATAAGGACCGAGCTTACAAGATTGGATGGAGTATCCATTTGCCAGGCTTCCTCTCAGAGCCATCCGAGTCTTCAATGTCAAGATTGCTTCGCATACTACTGATGATGGCGCCCTTCAGGACTGCTCGTGAGAGTAAATGGTTCAGACAGATGATGGACATACTAGAAACCTATGCTACAGAACATGGAACATATCGGTTTCCAATGAGCTGGCTGCCAGAAACGAGAGAAGGATATTGGATGAATGGCGCATACATGGCTATTGAAGAGGACAGGAGAAAGTCTACCGCATATGAATGTGAGTCAACATTCAGGATGCTCAAAATTAGGCATCTGATGGAGAAGTATCGTTAGACATGCTGGAAGAATTGACTCGCGGGGATCCTCTGAAGAGCACACTTAGAACACGATTCCTTGTGATCACATAGTTCGTTAATAGAAAGCCAAGGCCGATTCCAAGAACGAACCGTAGAGGCCAGAAGAGAATACTGTGTTCAAGACCGAAGAGTGGCAGACCAAATGGAATAGCCAAGATAGGAATCAGATAGAAAGCAACTGGATGAATCTCATATAGCTCTTGAGAATTCCTACCAAGAGCCATGAAGACCTTCCTAAATCTATTGGAGTATATTAGCGCGCTCGATATTGAGAAGACCAGAAGGGTTCCAATGGTGCCTGGAATCAGGTAAATCAGAAGACTTCTCCCTAGGTTGTCGACCGCAATATCAGTGAACCCATTGAAATCGGATACTAGCACTAGCAAGACCGATAGCAAAAGAAAAACTGCTATGTCACGTGCTCTTGACGATGAAAGCCAAGGCTCTAAACCCCTATAATGACGTATCGCATTGCCAAAGAACACGAATGTTCCGGCAACAAATACACTACTCAGCCTCCAGGGCACGAGATTTGGAACAAATAAGGATTGAATAAACAAGGCAATGACCGGAAAGAGCACTGCAAGAATCCATCTCGAATGATAAGGAAATCGTTGCATAGCTCTGTCAGCGCCTACGAACAATACCATTCCGAAGTAGAGCACTGGAAGAAACCATAGATGAGAAGCTGACAATGGAGGACCGTTCCCGTATAGAAACCATAGGAAGACTTCTGTCGGGGTAAAAGCTGATTCAATATTGGACGAAAGTGGTAGAAACAATATCATCATTATCATGTAGAGGAAGAAATATGGAATTAGGAACTGTTTTCCTCGAGATACCACGAAGCTACGAAGGTTTCCTCGATGTCGATCATTGTTGTAAGTGAGTCCAGCCAATACGAAGAAAATTGCTATGGTGAAACTACTCAGATGGATTGTCACGGGATTGAGCCAAGGGATCATTGAATGGACAAGTATTACGAATGTAATCCCAATGCCTTTCGTAACCTCAATCCATTCATATCGAGGGCTGTGCGGCTCATTTGTCATTTGTCTATTCTCCGCCCTAGTTCTTTGCATGAGCTTTCACACTGGAAGGACTCCATCCTGAAGAGTCTTTAGATACCATTTCAAAGGTATGACGATGCTCATGTCAGAAGTACTCATTCTGTCGCAGGACGAAGTTCAGTCCTGTCTTCCCATGGGAAAGACGATCCAAGCGGTTCGCGATGCGTATGTTGCGTTCGCCAAAGGGAGGGTACAGCTGCCGCCAGTTGTACATCTGGATGTCAAACAATACAACGGGGAAGTCGACATCAAGTCAGGGTTCGTTGAGGATTTTGGGATCATCGGGACAAAGATTGCAAGTGGCTATTATGATAACCACAAACTGGGACTACCACCAGGTGTTGCTGTTATTGTTCTGATGGACCTGAAGACAAGCATGCCCATTGCAGTGATGGATGGGACACATATCACTGCCTACCGCACTGGTGCTGCTGGTGCTGTTGCGGCTGACGTTCTGGCAAGAAAGAACTCGAGGACCGTAGGCATTGTGGGCACCGGCACTCAAGGGAGAATGCAGGTGCTTGCACTGAAGGAGATATTCAAGATTGACGAGGTATGGGCTTGGGACATTTTGGAAGACTCAGCAGAACGTTACGCCAAAGAGATGTCAGAAAGGATTGGAATAGAGGTCAATGCATTCGCAGAGATTGAAGACGTTGTTCGCGGAGTAGACATCATAGTGACCGTGACACCCTCCCGGCAGGCTCTAGTCAAGAAAGACTGGATATCGGAAGGGGTTCATATCAATGCGATTGGAGCTGATGGTCCAGGTAAGCAGGAATTAGACCCTCATATCGTAGCAATGGCGGACAAAATCGTCGTAGACAGCCTCGCGCAGTGCCGCAAGATCGGTGAGATCCAGCATGCATTAGGTCAGAATCTCATCACTGAGAATGATGTGCATGCAGAGATAGGACAGATACTCATAGGGGAAAAGCCGGGACGTGAGGCTGACAAGGAGATAACGTTGTTTGATTCCACTGGACTCGCAGCTCAAGACATCGCAGCTGCTCACGTAGTGTATAAGCAGGCCAGGGAGAATGGCCTAGGGCATGTCACAAAGCTATTGAATACATAGCATCCTGAGTGTGAGTACAGTGAAGACTATCGATCTTGATGCCATTCAACAGGCCCAGGAAACACTCAAAGGGGTTTCCAAGAAGACTCCAATTGTTCGTTCAGAGGCACTTAGCGAGATGTGCAGGGGGGATGTCTATATCAAACTTGAGAATCAGCAACATACTGGCACATTCAAGATGCGTGGCGCTTTCAACAGGATGTCACAGCTGAGTCCCGACGAACGAGAAAGAGGTGTCGTTACTGCTTCGTCCGGAAATCATGCGCAGGGCGTGGCGTATGCTGCTCAACAGCTGGGCATCTCCGCAACAATAGTTGTTCCCGATGAAGTGTCAAAGGCCAAGCTCAAGAAGCTGCAAGGATATGATGTGGAGATTGTCCTAGGGGGCGGATTCGACGAGGTCGAGGCCAAGGCAAGAGAGATGGCAAAAGTAAAGCGACTGAACTACATTAGTCCCTACAATGACTATTCGGTAATAGCAGGACAGGGCACCATAGGACTAGAGATAATGGATGAGGTTGAGCATTTCGATACAATAGTTGTCCCTGTCGGCGGCGGGGGACTGATTTCAGGAATAGCGGTTGCAGTCAAGAGCCTCAGACCAAGTACAGAGGTGATTGGCGTTCAGACAGACGGGTCTTCCACAATGTATTGGTCTTGGAAAGCTGGCGAAGTCCTTCAGGTTGAGGAAACAGACACACTCGCAGAGGCATTTCTTGGAGGAGTGGAACCCGGGTCAGTAACTCTTGATATCTGCATGGCATATGTGGATGACATTGTGCTTGTTGACGAGCAAACCGTCGCTGACGGGATCCGACTCCTTTGGGAAGAGCAGGGTCAGGTTATTGAAGGAGCAGGAGCCACATCGGTGAGTCCGCTGTTGAAGAATCCTGAACGATTCTATGGCCGAACGGTGGTCTGTGTTGTGAGCGGTGGAAACATTGAGCAGTCACTCTTCGATAGAATCGTGAGTAGAACGTAGCGAATCCTTTAAATTCGCTCATCAGAGTCAACGGCTCAGACACTGCGCTCGTTGTCTAGGGGCTATGATGGATCCCTGCCACGGATCCGGCAATCACATCCAATGCTGTTGGAATTTCAATAATCTCGATTTCGAAGACCAAGCTGGCTGAAGTCCGATTCTCAAGAGATAGAGCAATGGTGAAAATGAACCGATCGAACAACTCCCACTCATTTGAATCAAAGTTGAAGTTGTAGGTTCCCAGTGCTGTACCTAGAATGTCGAGATTTCTCTCAAAGAATCCTGGCCCCGAATATAGGGCTGTGACAATGGTTGCATCTGCGATGCCTCTATTCCTATACGTATCATTGTAAAGAATAGAAACCGTTAGTGCTTCGCCATAGGGAACATGCAATAGATTACCACTCTGATCTCCGAAGTAGTAGGATGATGCGAGTATGACCGCTTCAGCTGGTGCCGGTTCGACACGGAAAGTTATGCTACTCTCTGAATCATCATAGTTTAGCTTACTGAATCCGATTGATATCCGGTAGGTTCCTGGTCTGACCATAGACGTATTCACGGGTATGCTATAGACACCATTGCCCTGATGTTGCGGGATGCCGGTACCAAGAGCCCATGAGAATGATGCATCTGCATCAGCAATGCCGACTCCATGATACAAGTCTTGGTATGTTAGGTTAATGAGGCCGTTCCATCCCCATTTGATGCTCATATACGCTGGTGTAAGAGTAGTGGTCGGTAAATTCCTTATGACCAGCACAAATGAGTACACAGCCTGCGTAAAGTTGCTACCAATTGCATTGGCTGTTATCCTGAAATTATGGATTGTTGCTGTTGTTAGGGATGTATCGAAATCGAAGTAGAAATAGCCTGGCCCTCCAATCAATGAACCATTCACGAGGGTACCATTTGCGGCCAATTCGGGAGAATACCATGTTACTGTACATGTTGGGAGAGATACATTTGCATCAGGAAGAACAACATATATTCCTATCCTGACAACTTGAGACCAGTTAATCGATGTATATTGATAGGCGCTTGTAGGGGCATCTGGTTCGAGACCAAGCAGTATTTGAGTGACAGTCATGGTCAGGGCAAGAGAAGCTAATGTGTAGTTTTGCTTCGTTGCACTGATGGTGATTTGATAGGATATAGTTAGGGCAAGCTCAGTGGATACGGTAAACCAGTAGTGTCCCGGCATACCTAGTATCTCAGTTAAAGCGATGTCACTGCCAAATTCCCAATTTGCATAAAGGGTGGCCCCGGTGACAATAATCCCACTTAGAGTGTCTTCCAGAAGGACGGTGATATTCTTCGCGCTTCGCTGATTCACACTGAAGGAATATTGGCCATTCTCTGGTGCTAAGTCCAAAGGCCTTGGAAGCAATCTGAATACAACCTGTTCTGTTGCCAGCAGATAGTTTGGTGCTCTGGCACTTACGATAAGCACTAATGTGCTGGATGTAGAACCACTGATTGTGTCAATTGATGTCGTATAGTTGCCCGGAATAAGAGTCGTATAAAAGCTACCGTTACCTCCAATCCATGTATACGTTACTTGGGCGCCTTCAATCAATACTCCACGCAGCGTGTCTTCGTATGCGGCGAATACTTCCAGGAGTTCTCCCCAGTAGATTTCGGTTGGATTGTTGATTCTCGGTCCTGTCCAAGTGATTGTTAAATCTGAAGGCACACTGAGAAGGCTCACTGACATGCGCAGAGACTGGATTGAGTAGAACGGGAGTGCTGCAGTAATATTCAGACTCTGAATGCCATAGTTTAGATTCGTTGTGTCTAGAGTGATATTGTACACTCCACTTCCAAGATTGATCCAGCTGGACGCGTCTCCCCACTCAATATCTAGAATTGCACCATCAAGAGGCGCATCTCCTGAATCGAAGTCGGTGAGGTCCACAAGGGCATATGTGGAGTATCCTGCATAGTTTGTAGGACCAACAGCTCCAGTCAAGATGGCATTTCGAAGTCGGACCACGAAGGGTGCTTCGAACTGAAGAGTCTGGAAGGGTTGGTAATCAATCCTTACTATGAAGTAATGTAGTCCGGGAGCTATTGAGTCTGACATGTTTACAGTTACATTGTATAATCCTCCGCCGAGGGGGACCACATTCCAAATCTGCGGCTCAAGTCCACTTGATTTGTATTCCAGTGTAATGAAATCCGCAGCACCGTCCATCTGCTGGGCGTGATCTGTGTCGGTGAGATTCAGCACAAAATAGACATTATCAAGGAAAGGCACAACTGACGGTGATGGAAGGTCATAAGATGCTGATGCATAAACCAGTCTTACTACGCCAGACATCCGGATGCCAGTCAAGTTGGCATAATAGGGACTTGAGAGTGGATTCCAGGATACACTCAATATGAATGTGAATTGCCCGGTTTGACCAAGTGCAAGACTGTCAACGTAGACTGTATAAGTTCCGCTTTCCGGTCCAGTTCCCTCAAGAATCCAAAAGTCATTGCCCTCCCCAAGCCCTGGTCGTTCAATACAATTGAAATCAATTATTGCTCCCGAGATTGATTCACCAGTGTCTCGGTCATTATAGGTGAAACTCAGAGTGACATTATCTCCCATGGGTGTCGTGATCACTTGAGATGGGTTGACTACTCCCTGCCGATTGGAGGTTGTTACGAGTATCGCGGTCTGATCATCTAGATAGTACGGAGAAGTCCCATTCCAATTTACCAGAATTGTAACATTCCATTTGTATACAAGGCTTGAACTAAGAACTGTTGAATTAATACTAACTTCAAAGACGGCTCCCAATCGAGTAATCATATATTCGGGGCTTGCAAGCAATACTCCTGCACTATAGATTGCAGCGTCATTAGTGGATATTGGAATAGCTTGTCCAGTTTCGATATCAGAATAGGCAAAACGGAATGTAACGTTATCTAGGAATTGAGTCTGAGATGGAGGAAGTAGAATCTCCACATTAGTAGGTCTTCCTGTGACTGAAAGCCCCACATTGAGAACCGCAGCACCATAATATGGAGATCCCGACGTCCAATTCGCTGTGACTTCGATGGTTTTCGCACCAGGAATACCAAGAAACGTCGTTAGAACTGAGATATAGTACTGCCCATTCATCAAATCACTTGCGGTGTAATGCACTAACTCAATCAGCTGAGTCATTCCATGATAGATGATGATTTCTCCACCGGCAATTCCTGATAGAGTTCCAGAATCTCTGAATACCACAGTGAAATTCACGCGATCAAGGTACGGTGTAGGTGACGGGACTGATTCTAGGGTGAGTTCTGTGTCTTTGAACGTTAGCTCAAAGGAAATATCGATGCTTGCCCATGTATAGAATGGTGTTTGCTCTCCAAAGCTGAAGCTCAGTGAAAGAACATATGAGGTTTGAATCTCAAGATCCTGATTGTAGGTCTCTATGACGTGTAGATAGTCCTGGAATGAAGCGCGCCAGATAGAAGTGAATATCCAGTCGGTTCCGTTCAGTATGGTGACATATGTCACGGCACCTGTGGTATTCGAAATCGAGGTGAGAGTCACCAGATCCTGATATCTAAGGATGACATTAATTGGCTCCTGGAATT
>JAHQWZ010000042.1 GCA_029856425.1 Candidatus Thorarchaeota archaeon | reverse complement strand
CATGACACCAGTCTATCGTGCCATGAAGTCCATCTCTTCCCAGTCGGACACAGTGTTCAGCCTATCAAAATCATCAGTTGACAGTGTAATCTCAAATGCGCGAAGGTTCTGATTCAGCTGGTCTATCGAATTCACACCTATGATTGGAGCCGTAACAGTTTCTCTTGCCAGAACCCACGCCAAAGCAATCTGCGGCACAGTTGCATGATGGGCCTCAGCGATTTCTTTGAGACTCTCTACAATGCGGAAATTTCTCTCCTTGGCATATCTTGTAGTTATAGTCTGAGCTCTCTTAGAGTCAGGAGTGCTGTCTTTTGTGTATCTGCCAGTCAGGAAGCCTCCTCCAAGAGGACTGTAATTAATGACTCCAAGATCATGCTTTTTAATCACAGGTTCTAGATGCTTCTCATAGTCGCGTCTTCTCGCTAGACTGTAGGGTGGCTGGAGCGACTCGTACCTGGCCAATCCGTACTTATCACTGACCCAGAAGGATTCTACGAGTTCAGCTGCTGCAAAATTAGAGGCGCCAATATAATTGACCACACCGTCCTCGACTAGTTTCGTGTAGGCTCTCAGAGTTTCCTCCTGCGGCACATCGCTATCAAACGAGTGGCTCTGGTAAAGGTCAATCCATTCTGTCTGCAATCTATTTAGACTCCTATCTGCTGAGCTGAGTATGTGTGTTCGAGAGAGGCCTGCGTCATTTGGTTTCTCACTCATCTCTCCACGGACCTTTGTCGCAAGAACGAGGTCATCCCGATTTCCACGGTCGTTGAACCAGCGTCCTATGATTTCCTCTGACTTCCCGGCGTATGAGCCTTCCCCCCACTTTGAATAGACATCAGCAGTATCGAGAGTTGTGATTCCTGCCTCTAATGCTGCATCAAGGAGTTTGAAGCTATCTTCCTCATTGACGATCCATCCCATCTGCATTGTTCCTAGGACAAAACGTGATATTCTTAGTCCTGTACGTCCCAGTTTCCTGTAGTTCATTCGCACCACTGGTAACGATAGTTAAGACCTCTGGAGTTAACTGTTTCGATACCGTTGGATTAAGACATCGGACTCCATTTTATAAGAACAGAAACGAATCTAATAGCTAGTTTCGCATGGTGACGAAAGATGATCTCTAGGAAATCGTTTGTCGTTTCAGTAGCGATTGGATTATTGGTATTGTCTTTGGCGTCAGTCCCTGTCAGAGCAGATGTTGAGGGGCAGACATACTACTATAGCGTGACCTACTACCAAGAATCTACCCGGGTGGATAATAATCCTGAGTTCGATTACACAATCAAGGGTGAGTTCATGGTCTATGTCTATAATGTGAGTGAAGTTGGAGGCAATGACGTCATAAATTACAACTATCGGGGATATGTCTGGTGGGGCTCATTGTTCTATGTAAATCACAATGAGTCGGTTGAATTTCAGGATAATAAGGTATACTGGACCATTTATACCACCGATGTAGACTCGAATAACAGATCTGAGAGTTCGAGTGTCGTTCCACAACCTCAGGAGAGTTGGAACGACTGGGGAGAGTACCTGTTCGTGAACCCGATTTGGAGCACTCATGACACAGACTGGAACGATGCGATTGCAGACACGGCAGCTGACAACTCATCGACTCTTATCAGCCACTCAATTGGTAATGGAAGATTCGCATTCCGAATCGAAGTCTTAATGGAGAACTTGGCTGAGAATCTGAATGGCACAAGAACCTTCACCTATTCATCTAGCTTTGACGAAGATGGTGTTCTTCTTGAGATGAGTCGCTCTGAAGTCACCAACTGGAAGAATGAGAACACAACCATCGTCATCACGGAGAGATATGAGTTGATAAGAACATCTGGGCTTTCAGGTGGAGGGCTCAATCTAAGCTTGGATGTTCCGCTGACTGTGGCGGCTGGAATTGGCATTGGTGCTCTCGTTATTGGTCTAATTATAGGTAGAAGACTCTGGGCTTAAGAAAGACTGCCGGGACGATGAAATACCGAGTTCATTGTCCCACAACATTTCTTTTCGAATCCGAATTGCTGGTCAAACAGGTTTGCCCATAAGCCTTTTAATCCACACTCCTTCCACCGGATTGAATCAGCACCAGCTGACCCTTGTTGACATCAAGGAGAATTGATGTTTTGCCAGACAAATTGGAACCCGCAATCAAGTCAAAGAGATGGAAACCGGAGTCTGAAGAAGAGATTCTAGACCTCTGGCTGAGAGAAGACACATATGCCTTCAATCCCGACTCGGGAAAGAAGATTTACAGTGTCGATACACCACCGCCCTATCTTTCAGGTCCTATGCACATAGGCCAGGTGATCCATTATACCCAGATTGATATCAATGCACGATTCCGTAGGATGCAGGGCTATGAGGTGAACTTCCCTCTTGGAATCGATCGAAATGGTCTTCCCGTAGAAGTGAGAGTGGAGAAAGACCTCGGTCTAAGCATGCATGAAACTCCTCGTGATTTATTCCTGCAGAAATGCAAGGAGAGGCTTGATGCTGATGAGAAACTAACTGTAGGCGGATTCAAACGAGTCGGAATAGGTTTCAATACATATGAGGAGGAGGGAAGCTACCGGACTGACAGTCCAAGATACAGAGCGGTGACCCAAGCCACATTCATTGACATCTGGAACCGCAATCTAGTCTACAGTGACTATAGACCTAACAATTGGTGTTTTGACTGTGGTACAACCATTGCAGATGCAGAGGTGGAGTACTCAGAACGACCGACCACCCTACACTATCTGTATTTCAATGTGGAAGGCATGGATCCAATTCAAATTGCTACCACGCGGCCAGAGCTACTCTGCGCCTGTGGCGCTGTCTTTATCCATCCCGATGATGAACGCTATCGTGGATATGCCGGAAAGAAGGCCATAGTACCTCTCTTCGATCTTGAGGTCCCTATCATCGAGAGTCCTACAGCGCAGATGGAGTTCGGTACTGGCGCCTTAATGGTATGTAGTTACGGCGATCAAGCTGACGTGATGGCCTTCCGTGATTTTGCCCTTCGGCCAATTGCAGCTATATCACCTGATGGCACAATGACTGATGCTGCGGGTAGGTTTGCTGGATTGAAGATTGCCGAGGCGAGAAAGGAGATTATAGCAGAACTACAGAAGACTGGGCTTCTCTTTCAGCAAGAGCAATCGGTGCAGAGAGTGCCATTATGCTGGCGGAGTAAGACGCCCATTGAGTTCATCGCAATGGAAGAATATTACGTGAAGCAAGTAGAGTTCATTGAACCTTTGATGAAGATTGCAAGGGAAGGTACCTTCTTTCCTTCGCATCACCGTCAAATACTGATTGACTGGCTGAATCGCGTGACCGTAGACTGGCCTGTGAGTAGGAGGAGGTACTATGGCACAGAGATTCCAATCTGGTACTGCAACTCATGTAAAGAGCCAGTACTTCCGGAAGCAGGTGAACTCAAGTACTATCAGCCATGGAAGGACGACCCACCGTTCCAAAAGTGTCCGAAGTGTGGAGCTGAGAAAGGCTTCACTGGAGAGGAACGTACCTTTGATACATGGATGGACTCTTCAATCAGTGGCCTCTATGTGTCTGGATATCCGCGGGACATGGACTTGTTTAAGAATGCATTCGGGAACATCATGAGGCCTCAGGGCAAGGATATCGTGAGGACTTGGCTGTACTACTCCTTATTGAGAACGTATCAGCTTCTGGAGAAGCCCGCTTTTAGTGAGATGTGGATTTCCGGGCACGTAGTAGATGAAAAGGGCGAAACGATGAGCAAATCGAAAGGAAATTCGCCACCTCCTATGCCGTTCGTAGAGGAATATGGTGCTGACTCGATGCGACTCTTTGGAGTCATGGAAGCTGGATTAGGAAGCGACATCCGATTCGCTGAAGATCGACTTGCTGGTGTGTCCAAATTTGTTACAAAACTCTGGAATATTGCTAGATTCGTCTCTATGTTTCCAGTTCCTAAGAAGATTGAATTCAAGAAGCTCACTTCAGTAGATCAGTGGATACTATCAGAAACCAACGAGCTCGTTGAGAAGATTCTGCCTGACTGCAAAATTCTAGACTTCCATGGACCATCTATTGAGATTCGGGGATTCACTTGGAGCCTCTTTGCAGACCATATCATCGAGCTGCTGAAAGGACGTTGTTTCAATTCAGAAGGGACGTTCACAAAAGATGAGCAAGAGTCTGGATGGTTTGCCCTTCATGAAACCCTGAAAGTGATTCTGAAGGCATTGGCGCCGATAACACCCTTCATCACAGACAAAATCTATCGTGAGATCTACGATGAGAAGGGGATTCATTTAGAACTCTATCCCTCGCCACATAAGGATTGGAAGTCAAAGCTCACAAAGCAGACGGACCTCTTACTCAGAACAAATAGTGGCTTTTGGAAGTTCAAACGCGAGAATGGTCTTTCCCTTCGCCAAGGTCTTCCAGAGGCGTGGATATCTCAGGAGCTCAAACCATGGGCAAAGGATCTGCAGGCTATGCATGGAATCGAAACGCTGAACTTTGGAGAGCCCAAGGATGAGGCAGTTGAGGAAGTCCTATTACCTGAATCCGAAGAAGTAATCCACATCAGACCGCCTGCGTCCGATTCAGAATGAGCCTTATCTAATCGTCACATGGGTCTCATGTTCAACTGGGCATTTCATGCTGTTCGATACTAGACAGTATTTTCCTGCCAGCTCTAAGGCTCTCTCGGCTTTGGGTATTAGCTCTTCAGATTCAACCGTCACATTGGCTCTAAGATGGATCTTTGTGAATTGGAAGCCCTTCTCAACCTTCTCAAGTGTTCCTCTCCCCTCACAAGAAAACGAATTGAAGTCAAATCGCATCTTTCCTGTGAATGCGATAAATGTGGTCATGAAGCATGATGTGGCTGCTCCAACAAAGAGGTCCTCTGGAGAGATAATTCCTTCAGGCCCATCGAATTCAGGTGGAGATGCAACCTCGACCTCGGGCTTTCCATCTACGGTGAAGTTTCCAATTTTTTCATGAGACCAATCAACTTTGACATTATATTCATGTGACTCGTCACTCAATACAATCCACCTGGCATTTTGGCTTATTATCATTCGAAAAAGTATTTGGATGAGGTAGTAGTTCTACCTTCACTCTACAATAATCTCATCTTCATAAGCAATTGACGCTTTCATACTGTTCCCTATGAAACAATATTTGTGCCCTAGATAGATGGCTCTCTCAATCTTTGAACGTAGGTCTTTAGAGTCGATGACTACTTTTGATTTGATCTCAATCTTTGTGATCTCGAAACTCTTCCCTACCTGTTCAAGCGTTCCCGTGCCTTCGCACTCGAATGACTTGAGCTCGATATGCATCTTTCTGGTGAAGTAGATGAAAGAGTTCATGAAACACGCCGCAGCAGATGCGACGAAGAGATGTTCAGGTGTGTACATATCAGGCGTGCTCTCATCGCCCTTGGGTCTGACTATCTTAATGCCAAGCTTTCCCTCCGAAGATACCTCTCCTCCTTTATCATCGTCCCAGTTTACTTTGATACTGTAATACTTTGGGTCCTCAGTCATTCCCATCACTTACCGCAGGATTGTAAAACCATGGGAAAAGGCTTTGGGATGGGGTGCTTTGTGTTTGTCATAGGTCCAGCATCATCTTCTTGAGTCTCGCAGTTATCTCAAGTGCATCATCCCATTTTCTTTGCCATAGGTTACGACCAAATAGCAGTCCAGCTGCACCTTCTTCAAGACAGACCTTGGCCCTGTACAGAAGATCCTCATCGCTCAACATGCTCCCTCCGGAGAATAGCACCAGCGTCTTCCCTGCAGACTTGATGACTTTTCTCACTCTCTCCCCATAGCCGAGTTGAAGCGAATCATAGGGCGTTGGCTGTTCAGAACGTTTCTTCGGATCATCTTCGGGCACATTCAGCTTAACAGCTGCCACTCCCAGCTCATTTGCCATCCTAGCAGCATAGTCTATTGCGTAGAGAGACTTCTTTCCACCCTGCTTCTCAATTGCCTCACCGCGAGGATATGACCAGAGGATTATCGGGATTCCATAGCGATCTGCATCTGCCTTGACTTTCCTGAATTGATTCATGTCCTCAACCTGTCTAGGACTGCCAACGTATAGCGTGTATCCTATGGCATCAGCACCAATCCTGACAGCATCCTCAACAGACGCAGTCATCGGAGACATCGCATAAGAGTCTGGAGGAATCCTTGTCTTGCCATTGACCTTCAGTACGATTGGCACTCGTCCAGCATACTTTGGTCCATACTTCTCTGCCAAGCCCAATTGCAGTGCAATTCCAGAGTATCCTCCCTCATCTGCAAGCCTAAACTGAAAGTCAGGATCTTCACTTGGAGGATTAGGGAAAAATGATACTGGTCCATGCTCCATTCCTTGGTCTATTGGCAACAGAAGCAGGCGTCCATTTCCAGGTCCATGTTTGTACATCAATCTATGGAGTCTGGTTCGTTTTCCCATACTCAAATAGTCCAAATCATCAAGGTTCAATGGCATTGCTTTCTACCTCTACTAGAGTCAACATGTTCACATCCATTTATGGTTATCAGGTGCTCTTGAAGGAAGGTTTTCTGGCTTTCACAACCAGAAAGAATGGTATTCTGCGTTCTCTTTCGAAGAAGTCATCATCAACCACAGGCTTGGGCTCCTCAATTTCGGAGATGAAGAAACCAGATTCAATTACTCCACGTATATAGGTGGTGAGTGTCCTATGAAAGAAGCTCATTGGCTGCGGGAAGCTATCTCCTGCCCGAGTCTTCCAGATATGATCGTATATTCGTTCATCAAAGTATTGGTCAACCTTGAAGAATAGCCCCTTTCTTCTCTTAGTATCAATGTCCCTCTCACCCATCTCCCATTTACCAGGCCCATAGAAGTTGAATGATGGATGAACAATTGAAAAGACTAGTGACCCATCCGGCTTTAGAACACGATAGAATTCACCTAGAGCCTCTTTCAGACAGGGGATATTGAGCAACACCAGATTGCAGAGCACAGCATCATATGTGCGATCAGCGATGAAATCAAGATTGCAGATGTTGCCCACATGATAGTTGAGTTTTTCACTTGGCAGAGATTTGCAAATCTCGATAAGCGCATTTGAGATATCCACTCCTGTGACGATGGCTCCCTTACGAGCATAATGTCTTGAGAGATAGCCCTCCCCACATCCAGCGTCAAGAAGCAGCTTTCCTTTTACATCCCCTAACAGTTTCTCCACACAAGGATTTAGGATGTGCTGATGATGAGGTGTCCCCTTCTGATCAATTAATTCTGCAAATGCTTGCGAGTTGGCTTCCCATTGGCTCTCTATCGGATTGACCATATGCATACCCTGATTACGGTGTCTAGTGAAGCTTTCGACAGTGATTCGCAAATTGTCTAGTACCTAGATTCTGTCCCAAACCTTATGGACCCGAGTGCTAGTTTCTTCTATTACAGGTTTCATCGGCTCTTCTGGAGCAAAACCTAGCTCAACGCCCATTTTCATTATCGAAGAGTGAGTAACAATTATTTTGCCGTCCTCTTCAGAAACCACAAAACTACATGGCATTACAAGTGACATGTCTGATGATACATCCATAGCCTTCTTCGCGAGGTCTGCAGAACATGCAAGAATGAAGGTCCTACGGGGGTAGTCATCGATGCCCAGCTTCTTCTTGAACATGTCATGCATACCCTTTGTCAATAGGATTGTGAAACCGCCCTCCTCGGCGAGTGTTTCAACCCTCCTGACAGCATCATCGAAACCCATCTGTACCTCTTTACGCAATATCTCTGGCATGCTCTGAACAAGATGAAAATCAGTAAAATGCCTTGGCATCTAGCATAGCGAAATGGTGGACCGGGCGAGATTTGAACTCGCGACCTTCTGAAGATCCGATTCAAAGGACAATCCCATGACTTTGCGAATCAGACGATCTACCAGTCTGATCTACCGGCCCATGGCCTTGGAGATTCCAAGATGTATTTCTTAAAACCTTTGAGGCATCATTAAATCTCAATCCCAAATGCCTCGGAGAACTTCTCCATCTTCACAAACTCTCTCAGGAACTCTCTGCCCTTCTCCGTGAGAGAGTATACTCTACCACTTTCTCCATCACCAGATTCCAGGACAAGTTCCTTTTCTACAAGCTCCTCGAGATACTGAGTCAATCGGTCATGGGAAAGATTGGCTTGGTAGAGAATTTTCGTCGGGCCTGCTCCTTCCTCACCCTCACTCTGGATGGCGCGCATCATATCAGCGAGGATGCGCATCTTTGAGCGATATGCCCGTCTTCGACTCATTACTCTCGGCCTACCTTGTATAGCATGACAAGAAGCGCAAGAAAGGCGAGGAGCTGCAGAACTTGGCTAATCAAATAGCCGTTGTTCATAACAGCTGCAAAATGACTGAGGAGTAGTAGCAGGAATCCTATGAAAACGTAAAGTCCGTATCGACTTCGAGTAGAGGCATAGTTCATCAGCGATTGCAGTACCACAATGATGAGAATAACTATGGCAATCAGTTCGAGATTAAAATCAACGAGCAGAGGGACCTGCATAAACAGGACCATCTCTGGTACAGATTTTACGGTGTGACGCGTTGATATCACGAATAGAATATACGCCATTATTCGCATGAAACCAGTGGCTATGATAGATATGCCTAGAACCTCTAGGTCCAAGAATATGACTGTATAGATGATTCCAATTACTCTGCCATACATGCCTGCTGATAGAACTAGAAATCCTGTGGAGAGGTCTGCGAGTTTCTTCTGCTGAGTGAATCGGTATGCCTTGTTGGAATAGTGCGAAACCAGCAGAGCTATGGTCCCACTTACAGCTTCAAGAATGAGGACGAACGCGATTTGACTGGGTGAGAGTGCCTGCATCTGCG
This sequence comes from Candidatus Thorarchaeota archaeon, assembly GCA_029856425.1. Classification (GTDB taxonomy): domain Archaea; phylum Asgardarchaeota; class Thorarchaeia; order Thorarchaeales; family Thorarchaeaceae; genus SMTZ1-83. The sequence goes on along the minus strand of JAHQWZ010000042.1, from coordinate 1,885 downwards.
AACCTCACGATTGGCTTTCTTGACATTGCCTATATTGTGATTGGATGAATCATCTAGCACATTTGGATGATTTGGTGACCTATCCCTAGAATCAGCGAAGAAAATTGCTAGACGAATCATACAGAGCTATCGTTCATCCTGCCTTTATATTCAGGATTCGTAGGTCTGATACATAGATATGATGGAAGAAGCTCGACAACTGTGTGCAGCAGCCATTACCTCCGGGCTCTGCAAATGAAAGGCGGGGTCCTCACCCCGCCCTTCCATCACCCTTTCCAAAACAGGAGCATTGAATTTGTGCCCCTTTCATATTTCTTATATTAACTATAGTTATTGGAAATAACATGCGGCCTCGTTCTGTTCTGTTCTTCGCTATAGCTGTAACCATGCTTATGCTTGCACAAGGCGCCACAGCACATGTGCCAGTTGGAGGTGAACCCGGTAACAGCCTTGACACAGCACTAGAAATCGAGAATCCCTTGAAATCATGGGTCATGTATCATGAGCTTCACGAAGCTGGAGAAGCTCACTACTACACGTTTGACATGGAATCAGGGGCTCGACTAAGACTGATATTGAACCTGCCCGCTGAACTACAGGCGTCAGCTTTTCGACCAATTCTTGCTTTGATAGGTCCTGGAATTACAAACTCCACACCAGCCCCAGACTATCTTGAGATACCCACGGGCAGTGGCTACGTGATCTATGATAACCATACGCTACATCAAGAGTATGAGGGCTTCACCCCCTCTGCCTTCTTTGAAGTTCTCGATATCGACACAACGATTCCCGAAACCGGGACATACTACTTGGCAATCTATGACTCGACAGAAGCTGAGAGATATGCCCTTGCTATGGGATTCCAAGAGGAGTTCACATTTGATGAGTGGGTTCTTGTAGCTCTCAACGTGATCACAATCCACCTGTGGGAAGGACAAAACATCCTTGCTATTCTGTTTCCTTGGCTCATCACCCTTCTTCTAGGTGTTATTCTCTACTCAAGAAGAAGTGAGGAGTTCGGAATCGAAAATGACGCTCTGACATGGACGGGCATCATAGCAGGACTCCTAATCCTAGGCAGTGGACCCGCACTGTTGTTCCAGACGGTATGGGCTTTGCTGCAGGTTCCTGCAAACGCTCAAGTGATAATCACACTACTCTTCGCATTGTTCCCAATACTAATCGGGATTGCTACACTGAGGTCACTGAAGATTGGCTGGAAAAATGACATAAACAGCATATTGAAGATAGCCCTGCTATCAGGCCTTGCGGTCTTTGCATGGGCTGGAATACTAATAGGGCCGACGCTTCTACTACTGGTAAGTGTAGGTGGGTTTCTTATTCGGGATAAGAAACTGGGTCAAGTTCAAACTAGCTAATCATGGTTCTAGAGGCTCTTTAGAACCCTATAAAATGCGCAAAGAAAGCCGAAAGTGTGGACCCTTGGAAAGCTTTTTATTCGGATGCCGCGGGGTGGATTCTGCCTTCGCGCCCTAACGGTGTCAGACCTGATGCTGTCGGCGAATGCCAAGCGATGATGGTCCGCGATTTCCAGGCGCGAGAATAAGATGCGGACATGAGATAGACCGGTGCGACTGTGCTGGAATCCCCTCTTGTCTAAGAAATGCTCAGCAGTGTGCAGGTTAATTGGGTAAGTTCACCAACTATCCCCGTTACGCCTGTACTTCATCAAGCTAAGTTCATGTGTGTAAAAGATTCGTACACTAGACCTTCTACTACTCAGGTCTACCTTGCTAAGGTGTATGATTGTGATCAACTCTAGTTGATCCTGCTAGAGGACACTGCTTTCGGCTTGGGGTTAAGACATGCAAGTGGAACGGGCTCGCATCCGAGTCCGTCGCGAACGGCTCAGTAGTGTCGCTAA
>JAHQWZ010000041.1 GCA_029856425.1 Candidatus Thorarchaeota archaeon | reverse complement strand
AATTATGTCCCACATCGCAACCCAATTTGGCTGGATATAGAACAGCCCTTCATAGTTTCAAAGGCACATGCCCTAAGGGTTATAAACAACTCAGAGTCGGGTCCCACAGCCCGAAACTGGTGATTCGCATGAAAATCAAAAGCGAGCTCAGAAAATACTGTCCCAGATGCAAGAGCCATACTATACATACCATATCGACATACAAGGCAGGAAAGAGGCGAAGCATGGCACAGGGCGAGCGCCGAATGAAGAGGAAGACAAAGGGCTACGGTTCATTCCCTAAGAACATTCAGAAGCGCTTTGCAAAGACGACAAAGAAGACTGTGCTCAAGTACAAATGCAAGGATTGCGAACATACATTCCAGACAAAGGGCATGAGACTGAAGAAACTCGAAGTGCTTCGGGTGTAGGTGAAGATAATGGATAAGGGAGAGATTGTCCAACAGCCAAAATCAAGGTTCCTGAAGGTCAAGTGTCTTGATTGTGAGAATGAACAGATCATCTTCGCACACGCCACGACCGAAGTGAAATGCCTAAAGTGTGAAAAGGTCCTAGCACGCCCGAGTGGTGGCAAGGCTAGGCTTGAGGCTATCGCACGAGAACTCGAAGAGTATCCTTGAGGCAGGGAGGGCTTTTCAAGACCTGTCAGATCCTTCTTTCACTCCCAAATCTATATTAGCACACCGCTTATTTTCAGCTGGACAGACTTGGACACCAGAGTGCTGTCCGCCCAAAAACGGCACTGGGCTTCACTCCGTGAGGTCAGAATAGTGTCAGGTCTACCTCACAAGGATGTCCCAAGCTAGCGTATTTAAGCACCTGTCCAACTTTGTTCAGGTTTTTTGTCGCTGGCATCATCCTTCATAGAAACCTCAGAAGGAGAAGAGATAATGGTCCTGAAACGTGCAGAATGGCCACAGCCAGATGAATATGCCATTGCTGTGGCATCCAAGGTGGCACCTTATGGCGCATATGTCAAGCTACCTGAGTACAGTGACAAAGAGGGCTTCATCCATATTTCGGAGATTAGCAGCACGTGGGTCAGGAATATCCGAAATCATATCCACGAAAACCAACGCGTTGTCATAAAGGTCCTCCAGGTTGACGCTCAGAAACGTCATATTGACTGCTCTTTAAGGCGTGTTTCAACAGAAGCAAAAAGAGCCAAGAACAACGAGTGGAAACGTGCGCAAAAGGCAGAGAAGCTCCTAGAACTCATTGCAAAAGAGAACGACATGACTCTTGAAAAGGTCTATGAGAAGATAGGCTGGCCTATGGAAGATACCTTTGGTGAAATCTACAAGGGGCTTGAGCTGGCATCCGATTTAGGCGTAGATGCATTAGAACATGTCGAGTCAACGAAGAAGCTCAAGAAACAGATTGCAGACTTAGCCAAAGTCAGGATTGAGATTCCGTCAATTGAGATAGAGGGCGAGATGAAGATTCTTGTTCCTGGTCCGGAAGGTATCGAGGTCATTAAGAAAGCGCTTTCTGAAGGCTTGGCTCTTGGACAGTCTATGGACAAGTCAACAGTTGAGATTTATACATTGGGTTCCCCACGATACAAGCTAAGAATACAGAGCCCTGATTATCAAGAAGGAGAGCAGGTGCTTTCAGACATCTTGAGCAAAGTGACTAAGATAATAGAGAGCAAGGGCGGCTCGTTCGAGTTTGATCGGAAGTAGTGGACTATCATGACACGCCTGTTCAAGTGCACAGAATGTAACCAATATACACTTGAAGAAGACAAATGTCCAGCATGCGGTGGTTCAGTAATTTCCCCGCAGCCCCCGAAGTACAGTCCTCAAGACCGATATGGTGAATACCGTAGAAAAGCTAAACGGAAAGCGAGGGCTCATCTAGAATAAAAGACCAATGGCGATTGGCCTTTCTTGACCAATCGCACTTTGATATCCTAGTGTAATTCCACTTCAACCCAGAATGTTGCCCAGTCAGAGTCGAAGGTTGGCTCACCGCTGTTGGCGTTGTTCCAGAACAGCAGCCGTATCTGGTAGTTCATTCCAGGAATCAGTTTGACATCCTGTGAATCGTGACTGTCCAGCGGAATCAGGAACTCTATCACATGCTCTCCACTCGCAAAGAGTGTGGTGTTTGTGCCCGAGGAGTCTTCTTGCCAAGACCCATCGTAGGCGATGTGTCCGTCATAGAACTCATGACCATCATAGTTTATGAGAGAGAGGTCAGCATCACCAGGAGAGCCAAGTGGGGCAATCTGTATTCCGAATGCATCCTCCCCCTTTGTGTAGTTATCCATCTGTATTCCATAGTAGATGTGGGTTGAGTTGATTCCGGTGTGTACAGTCGCACCATAGCTGCCACCAAACACTACATTGTAGCTATTCAGCTGTGATAACTCCGAACTGGACAGACTACCATCAATCTCAATTGACTGAAGAGCGCTTTCAGGTGCTATCCAATCAGCAGTGGTTCGGTTCATGTATTGCTCATACATTGTGTAGTCGATCTCGTAAATCTTGACGGTTCCAAGATTAGAGCTGGTATAGGGATTGATGAAAGCACCAAAAAGGTCCACCGGCATATGAGATATCCAACGTTCATCCTGCTGATAGAATTGATCCATCCCGACCCTATCAGTGGTGAGACCCATGGCTTGACCTTCCTGCTGCGTCACTGGCTCGCCATATACCATCAGTTTGTAGAGCGTGGACTCGAAGAAGGCGTCAAGCATATACTCCTCCTCAATCACTGTGGGCGTAGTAGGATCGTCACCCATGTACCATGCATCGTCTATCAATTCAGAGCCGAACCGGTCCTCAGCAATTCGTACCATCCACGGCCATTTGCCATCATCGCCACCAGCCCATGATGTTCGATGCCCGTAGTAGACAAGTACGTGTGTGGTGTTCCACTGCTTGAATGTCTTTAACGACTCTGTCAGGTTTAATGCCATCAAGGCATAACCCATTAACGCGATTTGCGTCCGATTCCAAGTGGCATTATCCACTATCGTTTCTGCCTCGCCGGCGCCATTTATCCAATATCCATAGTCCCACCAACTTGCCACAATGGCATCATCGGGAAGTACATCACGAACGTAAGTCATCGAAGTTTGCCAGTCAGTGAATCGAGCTCCATCTGAGAGCGAATCTTGTGCAAACTCTGGTGCACCCACATAGTTCTGGACATAGTATGCTCCGAGATACAGATTGACTGAAAGAAGCAATCCAACGAATGCAAATGCCACAATAGCATGTTCAGATGTCAGGGACGAGCTCATTCTGAATCTCCGTCTCTCAAAGAGAGACTTCTGAGTGACCACCTTGGCAAAGGGTGAAAGCATGCCATTCACTGCAGCTGCGGAAAGTACAGCCACCCCAGGTGCCAAGATTAGGCTAAGTCGGATCATACTAGCTGCGAAGTAGACTGCAGTGAGTCCAAAGAGAAACATCAGCAGGTCCTCGTCTCGACCACGTTTGAATAGAAAGTACATCCCAAGTGGGAAGATGAATATCAGAACATTCAGAGTATGATAGAAGCTTCCCCATGGACTGGGGAGGTGCTCAGCAACTGAGGCAAAGATCCGCTGGTCTAGGCGGATAAATGGATTGATGACTGAAAGGAACTTGCTGCCAAGCGTAACAATAGGGTTAGAGGTGTAAGGTCTGATTGCCAGTTCGAGTGTGCCTGCATAAGCGAGATATGCAGCGGCGCCCGCTATTGGAGTGATTAGGCCTAAGAGTATAGGTTTCATATGAGGAGCAAGAAAGGTCGCTGTTGTTTCTCTATAGCTCTCGATTCTTAGCCAGACCTCATAGCCTGCAAGTAGTACGCCAACTCCAATTGGAGCTAGAAGCGAAAACGAGGCGAGGTTGGCAAATCCATTTCGTGGAATCAGTGCTCCAATGAATATGCCAAGTGCTACAGTAATCAAGTATGAGCTGAGTAGACGTCTGCTGTATCGTCCACTGATAAGCATAAGGAAACCATAGAGTGCAAACAGGTCGACGAGAAAATCGCCGCCTCCCCATGATACCATTAAGTAGCCTAGCGCCAGCCCTGCACCTATTGCTGATGGGAGAGAACCTCGTTTTATACTTCTGATATAGAAGAATGTAGAAAGCACAATGGCAAATACCCCAACGCACTCATTGTCATAGAAACCAGCTACAGTTCTCTGAATGAATGCAGGAAGGAATGCTAGAATCAGTGCGCTAAGAAGACCAACGGTGTTGTTCATGAGCTCGCGTCCCAAGAAGAACACAGCAATGACGGTCAGCGCTCCCATGAAAGCGGGCATTACAAGGGAAACTGTAAGAACATCGACACTGATTCCAAGCCCATTGAGCAGGAAATAGAAGAATGCACTTGTGAATGGTACACCAACATAGCTTGTAGTTGTGATGTCGCGTCCGAAGGGGACCCAGGTAGTTTGGTCGAACCATGTAAAGAAGGCCCCATACCCGTTATCTACGACATATTCAGTGACTTTCAGCTGATACCATGGGTCAAAGGCTCGAAGAACTGGTTGCGAGTTCAATAGAGGAAATAGACGGAGCATTAGAGCAGCAAAGAATATGATTGTCAATGAGACAATAATGATTAGGGATCCGCGTGATATCTTTGCCTTAGGTCGATGGAAGATTTGCTTAAGGAATCTGCCAGAAGATCGCTTGAATCTGTCATATCCGGACATATGGAGTGCTCTCTCCGTTCTGACTCGAAGTCATCGGAGCAGATTCTGGTTGTGCTAAAAAGGTTGCTGTTAGTGTTACAACTGTACAGCTAGTTTCGAATTAATAATTGACATCTACAGAAGGTCTATCTTCTAATTTCCGGAGATTCCGGAAGTGTGAACCGCACACCTTCATTCTGCGGAAGCTATGAACTCACTGTAAGTCTTGGCATCCATCAGAGTGCTCATCTCGGCTTCGAGATTGGATGGTTTGATTTTGAACATCCAACCCTTACCATATGGCTCCTCGTTGACAAGCTCGGGGGCATCTTCAAGGTTAGAGTTAATCTCCACAATGTTTCCAGAAAGAGGAGAGAATATGTCAGAAGAGGCCTTCATTGACTCAACGAGACCGCATTCGGTATCTGCCTCGACACTAGAACCGGTTTCTGGAAGCTCCACAAATGTAATCTCATGAAGCGAATGCTGAGCGTAGTCTGTTATGCCCACAACCACTAGGCCACCCTCGACCCTTACCCATTCATGATCTTTACTATATTTCAAGTCCTCAGGGACATTTGTTCCTTCAGTCATAATGATCCACCGTTGATTCCCGGAGTGTGATGTGTTACCTTTAAATCAAACGGCTAATTATTGGGACCTTGCAGAACCATATTTCTCAGGGTCGTAAAAGGGCCACTTTGTTACTCGGGCTTTCCTAAGCCGCCCCTTGATGTCAACCTCTATTGTGTCATCCTCTTCTACAACTCCAGGTTTCACATAGGCCAGCCCGATTCCATTTCGAAGTAGGGGAGACATCATCCCACTGGATACCCTTCCGATTGACTCGCCCTTAAGCAGTATAGGATATGCATCTCTGGGCACTCCACGGTCAATCATGACAAAGCCAATTCTTGTCTTTGTAACTCCCTCCTCCTTCTGGCGCTTGAGCTTGTCATACCCAATATAGTGTGGGTCGACCTTGAACTTGACTGCGTAAGGAATTCTTGCCTCAATTGGCGAGGTCTGTTCATCGATGTCATTACCGTATAGTACAAGACCAGCCTCCAGCCGTGTAGAGTTTCTGGCACCAAGACCGCAGGGCTTGGCTCCGAATTTTCGACCCTGTTCAAGGAGAAGCTCCCAGAATGCAATAGCCCTCTTCTTGCCCTCATCACTACAGGGGGTATCAAGCAACAGAAGTTCGGCACCATCTTCTCCAGTATACCCTGTGCGACATACGTAGACTCTGTCACCAGACAGATTCACAAGATTGCATGTGAATCTATTAAATTCTGCAAGGTTTCTTCCAGCAATCATACTCAGTAGCGCCATGGCCTTAGGGCCTTGGACTGCAATCATAGTGATGTCATTCGTCCGGTCTTCGACCTTCATATCGAATTGTCCGCTGTGTTTTTTTAGATGGTCACTAATCTTGGGTCCATTGGCTGCATTAGTGACCCAGATGTACTCATGTTCATCAATACGATAGAGCATGAGGTCGTCATGAATGCCGCCATGCTCATTCAAACATGTGGTGTAGTGACCCCCGTTCACCTCTAGCTTGCGAACATTGTTCGAAGTCATAGTCTGAAGAAACTCCAGGGCCTGTGGACCCTTTGTGAAGAAACGAGACATATGCGAAGTGTCAAAGATGCCTACGCCTTTCCGCACAGCCATGTGTTCTTCTCGAATGTCTGTATAGCGGACTGGCATCTCCCATCCTGAAAATGGGACGATATCACCATGCTTCTTGTGCCAATCGTAGAGCTGAGTTCTTTTGAATGGTGCATTCATTCCATATCACCAGGGGTACGCTGAGTGGACAATCAACACGTTAAGACTTTGATGGTGCACAATTCTCCACTTATCTCTAGTATATAATATCTTCATGATAGACATCACGTATTTGGTTGAGATTCCGTTACCCTTTATTACGTTCATCTATACCCCGGACTGAGGCATTTCATAATGACTCCTTATACAGTAAGAGTTGATCATCTTGATATAGGAGCTGATTCTCCAGCTCGTGTAATGGGAGTCATTAACCTCTCATCGGAGTCCTTCTACCCTGATTCTGTTATGATTTCAAATGAGCAAATCCATGAAACGGTCAAACAGATGCAAAAGGAGGGCGTCGACCTAATTGATGTTGGTGGAGCATCTACGGCTCCTGAAAATATCTATGGCTCTCAAAAAGTGTCTGAAAAGGAAGAGCTGCGGAGATTAAAGGAAGGATTAGAGGCCATAATCGAGTCTGCCAATGTGCCTATTTCAATCGACACTACGTCCTCCAGAGTTGCTGAGTTTGCACTTGATTCGGGAGCAGTTTTGGTCAATGACGTTTCAGGTCTTCGAACCGATCCGGAGATGGCAACAATAGTAGCTGAGAGAGATATTCCAGTGGTTCTGATGTCGCTTTGCAGGCAGCCCTGTGATAGCATCCAGAAGTCACTAGAAGCACTAAGCGAAAGTCTAAGGGTCGCTCACTCGGCGGGGATTGCCAATGAACAAATAATCGTAGACCCAGGCATCGGTTTTGGAAAACCTCCTGAGGTCGACTTCGATCTGATTCGATATCTAAGACGGTTTACCATGTGGGGCCACCCTGTTCTTGTAGGCCTTTCAAGAAAGGCTTTCATTGGAAACCTGCTGAAGCAACCAGACCCTCGTGACCGACTCACAGGGACTATTGGAGCAACTTCAGTAGCAGTCGCCAGGGGTGCGAGTGTTATTAGAACTCATGATGTGATAGAAGCCAGGCATGCTGCGGCCATGGGAGAGAAACTGAGAAACTGGGCCAGAGAAACTGAGAATGAAATAGAGAGCCTAGGCATCATCGACGAACGAACCGCAGAGGTTGTAATTGAATATATTGGAGTAGGTGTGGATATAAGACGTGGTCTATCCAGAAAAGCCGTCACTCTCAGCTTCCTTCTTAGGAATATCAAAACACCTGCTGCATTAATAATCAAACAAGAGATGCTTACATTGGGAGGGGATGCAGCTTACCATACAGATGTGATTGACTCGGGGGTGGAAAAGACAGACGTGCTGGTCATGGGAACTCCTCTTCAGCTCGAACGTTTCATTGACAAGCTACTACGGATGGATTACTTTGGACTACCTAAAATTGGCAGTACTATGAGGAATCTCATGGATAAAAGAGAGAGACTGCTTGGGTGATTCGAATGGAATGGAAAGACTGGGAGCCTCACTATAACCGGATTGTTGCCAGACTGAATCTGGACCCTCAGGCAGATCGTAATGCCACTTCACTCCTGGATTCTCTTCTTGAAGAGAAGCCGCCGAGCCCGTTTCTTGAGAGACTTGAACGGATTATTGAGGGCAGGGATGTCGTGGTATGTGGTGCAGGACCATCTCTTGAGGCTCATCTCAAGGAAACTATTCCTGCTAAGGGATTTTCAGATATGATCTATGTAGCCTCTGATGGGGCAGCTTCAGCTTTACTGGAGTTTGGCTACAGATGTGATGTCCTCGTGACAGACCTGGACGGAGACCCTAAAGCTCTAATGGAGACCATCCGTAAGGGAGCTATACCAATAGTACATGCACATGGAGACAATATGGACAAGATAGCAGAGTTTGTTCCTACACTGGACGTCGTTCTTGGAAGTACCCAAGTAGAACCGACGGATCGTGTTTCTCTCTGGGGCGGCTTCACAGATGGAGACAGAGCCTGTTACCTTGTTTCTCATTATGATCCATCCAGGGTCATATTAGCGGGAATGGACTTTGGAGATGTGGTTGGTCGATGGTCAAAACCAGGACACAGATTCAGCTTTATGGCTGATGAGAGAAAGAGAAAGAAGCTACAGATAGCACGTGAACTGATTTCGGACCTGGAATCCCGTATTGATTTAGACTTCACTATATTAGAATAATGCAGAATGCATGAATGGAAGGTCACGATGTTGTCTTGAGTGCAAACATGTAGCTAAAGACCAGAAATGCAACACCAGCCAGGATCATCCCTAGTATGAGTAGACGGGTGGCATATCCAGGCTGAAATACATACTTGGAGGCGTAGTACATGAGGCCTAGGCCGATTGTGCCAATCATGACCACGACCGATGCAACAATTCCTTCCATCCCAAGTTGGACATCAATCCCTGGTGCAATGAGTATTGGGGCACCGCCTGCGGGGTTACCTGCAATTGCCGGTGGCGTTCTGACCAATGTGTAAATGTTTCCACCTAGTATGAATAGAATAGCCACGAAGACAATTCCGAACACGATGATGTCTGGGGGCCTTGTAGGCATCCCAAACCTTGGTCTTGTGAGTCGTACTCTTGGCTTGATGATAAAGTTCGGCCACCAGGGCAAGTCAGCACACCTTGAGCGGTTTCGTTTTGCAGTCTGCTTTTAAGACTATCGTGGGATGAAAACATGTACCACACCAAGGCGAGGCGAGATAGCTGTCAAAGGTTATGATAATATCTGAAAAACCCACTGCTGCCAAGCGAATAGCTCAAGCACTAGATGAAACTGGCTCTCCGAGTGAAGTGAAAAAGAGAGGGGCCTCATACTACGAGTGCAAAAGAGGCGATGACACGCTCTTGGTGGTCTACGCTCTTGGACATCTATTTGAGCTTCGCCAAACGGAGAAGGGTTGGAAGTATCCTAGATTGGAAATGGAGTGGGTGCCAAAGTATGAGGTAGACAAGAAAGCAACAGCAACCAAATCCATTATTCGTCTGATTGGGAGTTTATCAAGGGATATTGATGAGTTTGTTGTGGCTACAGACCTTGATATCGAAGGAAGCCTCATCGGATATCTTACACTGATGCATGCATGTGGTGCTGACGCCAAAAAGGCAAAGAGAATGATATTCTCCACTCTGACAAAGAACGAGCTTAATGCTGCTTATGAGACTCTTGCTTCCAGTCTAGACTTTCCAATGATTGAGGCTGGACAGACACGTCATGAAGTGGATTGGCTGTATGGAATCAACTTGACCAGGGCTCTCACCCTGGCAATAAAGACTGCATCTGGTTGGTTCAAGATAGTTTCCACGGGAAGAGTCCAGGGGCCAACTCTGGCACTTGTAGCGGAACGAGATCAGGCAATCAATGTCTTTGTACCAATACCCTATTGGGCAATTCTCGCAACTGGTAGTCATAATGGACATGAGCTGGAGCTAGAATACTTCAAGAAACGGATTGCAGTGAAGGCTCAGGCACTTGCAATTGCACAAAATCTCAGAGGAAAGACTGCGATTGTTGACGATATAAGAAGCAAGGAGAACATTCAGACGCCACCGGCCCCCTTCAATCTGAGTACCCTACAGTCAGAGAGCTATAGACATCTTGGTTTCACGCCAAGTAGAACTCTGGCAATAGCCCAGAAGCTGTATCTAGAAGCACTTATCTCATACCCAAGAACAGCGAGCCAGAAAATCCCTCCCAGTATAAATGTGAGAGCGATTTTGGAGGATCTGACTACAAACAGGACGTATAGTGGACTCGCGAAACAGGTTCTTGCCGGTAGTCTTACCCCGTTTCAGGGCAAGAAAGACGACCCTGCTCATCCAGCTATACATCCTACTGGAACCAGACCATCGAAGAGATTAACACCCAGTGAGGCAAAAATCTATGACCTCATAGTGCGCAGATTTTTTGCTCTTTTCGGTGAGAATTCCGTTAAAGAGAGCATTAGAGCAGATGTCAGATACAAGGAACATCTATTCTATGTCAGAGGCCTCAAGGTCCTCAAACGTGGATGGATGGATTACTATGATCCATATGTGACTCTTAACGAGAGACTCCTTCCGCCATTGAATAAGGGTGATGTCATCGAACTTGATGTGGTGAATGAAGATGGAAGATTCACATCACCACCTCCACGTTTTAATCCATCAAGTCTTCTCAAGATCCTTGAGAAAGAAGGCCTTGGTACGAAAGCCACAAGAGCGTCAATAGTTGACTCCGTTAAATCGAGGGGTTATACACTTGGAGATAGATTTGAGCTGTCCACTCTTGGCTATGCTCTCCATGAAACTCTACATGAATATGTGCCGAGGATTCTATCCGCAGATTTCACGCGTCAACTAGAGAAAGAAATGCAGGGAATTCTAGAAAATCGTCATGATAGAGAGCGTGTACTAGTGCATGCTAAAGATGACCTACTGGAACTCCTCAATCGCTTTCAAGCGCAGGAAGAAGACATAGGTCAGACCCTCGTCAGCGGGCTTCAACGATATTGGAAAGAGAAGGAGGTGGTGGGATTAT
>JAHQWZ010000040.1 GCA_029856425.1 Candidatus Thorarchaeota archaeon | reverse complement strand
AGTTACAGTTCAAAGAGAGGGTCCGCAAGGGCCTCTCAATTCTCTCTTCTCATAAACTTAGCCCGAAGTCGAGCTGCTACTAGGCAGGAGCTCTCGAGTTCTTTGGTCTGAGCGTACTGATATTCCTACCACCCTATTCTCTATCCAAGTAGAACTCTCCAAGATATACCGACCCTCTTGCAAAATAGGGTATGAAGGCGCGAAACTTCTGTCCTTCGACGGTGAGTGTCAGCACCTGTCCAGAATCGTAGGTATGCTGTGCATAGAACCTTCCACGACGATTTGTAGTCACATTCTCACTGATGAGCTGGTCAGTGGCAAAGATACGAACAGACACATTTACTGCAGGACTCCAGTCCCCCTCAGGTCCAATACTGACATTCCACTGGTAGATTTCCCCCGATACAGTGGTTCCGAATCTAGGGGCAATCAGTGCTGGAGCAGCTGCATACATGTTAGTGGAGAGTGGTACGTAGAATAAGCCACTAATTGTTATGAATAGAACTGCCAACATCCCTAGTATAGCCAGGAATCTACTTGGCAGGCGACCTCGCCTGGGGACTATTTGTCCCCGGCTGATTTTTTTGATGTGTCGACATACAATCTATAGAGCCTGTCCACCATCCTGTCTATAATCGCAGTAGAGATGACAATACCGAACCCAATGACTATGGAACCCACACTGGACACACGGACCCACTCGATTCCGGCCCATATGATGTAGTCAGCCACAAGCTCACCGAAGCCCCACCAGATGATGATGAGACCGGCCAGCATGATAAGCCGAAAGACGAGCTTCATCTTCCAAAATCCTGAGCCCTGGAGATCCTCCGAACCCATATGACCACCTCATTATATTAAACGCTCAATTCCCTTTTAGAGTATCCTTCATAGTAGTATTTGTACTATGAAAACAATAAAAACTGAGCCTAGCCCGGTTGGACAGCTTACAGTTTCAGTTCTTCTTCTGTTGTACTGGAGGGAAAAAGCGGCCAGTTCGTTTCATGTATTCGATATACTCCTCGCCAAAAACTTCAATCATCTTCTCCTCCTCAATTCGAACCCAAAACGGGAATGCCAGCATGAGCAACACGGCGAAGAGAATGACAATCAGGTTTGCACTGACCAAAGACAATCCGAAAAAGAACAGAATCAATACCGTATACATAGGATGCCGAACCCTTTCGTAGGGTCCAGTTGTGATTAGTTGATGGTCGCTCTTAATCTTCAATACTGCTGAGTATTGCCGATCAAGTTCGCGATGAATCCATGCAAGTAGTGGTATCATGATAAGCACAAGGAGTGCTCCAGCCACTCGGAGCCAAATTGGATACTGTAACATCTGAAACCAATCCATCAAAGGCAATCCCAATACATAAAGGATTGATGATATCAGACCACCTAGAATGATAAGAGTCAGGACTGCTTGTATTTTTCCGACAGTCGCACGATCTGTTTCCCCCGTTTTCTCTTTCTCATGCCTTGGCTTGACAAACCGATAGTATCCCCTTGGAATGAGAAAGAGACCGTAAAGGACAATGAATAGCACTCTAATTGACAGTTCGTCAGCCATTCCACTCACCTGTTAGCTATAGATTACATTCAGTTGTGACAATATAGTTGTTCATTTCAACGCCACAATTGGTTGGCTTCTTTCACATGAGATTGGGTGAGATACTAGGTATCTCTCCGTTTGAATATGGCTGCAACAATCATGATGATAGTGGCTGCGATTGGCAGAACCAATGCCAATGTGATGGGAATGTCAAGTCCACCGCCAGGGGGATCAGTAGGCGTAGTTGTGAATCCAGGTATTGTATTCCCCACCAACTGAACCACGTATACATTCATCTTTGTTTCATCCATAGTGGCTGTATATCCCGCATCTATCAACACATTCATTGACCTTTCGAGATAATTATGAAATGACTCAACCATCTCCTCTGAGCCATAATATTGGTCACTCAGTGGTGCGTAGTCGGGACTCAAAGACGAGTATTCTGTGTAGTTGAGATATTCAGCAGTGGCACAGAGAACATTCTTGGATGCCCAGTAATCCAAGGCTATTGGGTCCTGGCTGATACCAATAATGTCGGTGAAGCTGGCATATGCATATTCACTCCATGGTCCACGTCGCGTTGAGCTCTCCAAAGGATGAGCATTCACCCAAATCATGTCTAGGATGTTGAGAATTGGTGCCCTCGTTTGAACCATAAGCGTAGCCAATCCGCCGAGTGCAATGGAGAAGTGCTCATGCGGAATACTTGGATTGACTGTGCTAACAATGTGACCCTTTGGAAGGCCCATATAGTCCTTGACACATCCAGTCACACCATATAGAAGGTGAGACTTCAACACTGGCATATTGATGACTTTCAATCTGTCTGAGTCATAACCTGTATCGCTGTTCCATACACCATTTCTGAAACTAATGTATGCCCCATGAGTAGTCCTGAATTTTGGATATGAAGTAAATATCTCAGTGCCAGAATCCCAAGTAGCGTTCAAGACATAACCGTCAGTTAGGTCCCCCTCGGAATATTCATCGACAGTGCCGTATCGGAGGGTGTCCCATAAGTAAGTTGAAACATTGAAATCTGCGAAAGAATTCACAACGTCCGTTAGTGACTGATTGTGGTAGTACGAGTTTGCAGAGTAGAAGTCGAGGTTTCCCCGCCCCTGTCCATTGTCAGCAACAACAACCTCTCCAGTGAAACCGTCCGGATGATTGACAAGTGCACTGATGACGCTCTTGACCAAATCCGTGTTGGTCCCACCTCTGGAATCCCATTGGCCATTCACCTTGAGAATCACCACATCTTCACTCCCAATCAGTCCGGAGGGAGTTGATGCTGTTTTGTAGAAATCTAGGTCTTCTGACTCCATCATTTCAAACAATGCACTTATAGCTGAATCCATATTTCCCTGCAGTCCTGTAGCATTCTGAACTATATACAGGTCAGACACACCCTCATTAGATGTATAGGTCGTTAACTCTAGAGGGACTCTGGTGTAGTCATCACCCTGAGCAAGAGTGAAGTCAAATCCAAAGTCTGTAGAATCGCCTGTGAGAAAGACTGTTCCGACAATCATGATCGCTAGAATAGCGACAGGCTTCATATGTCCCATTAACGACCGGACTCTTCCAATACTAGGAATGAGTGCAAGAACTGCTAGTTTGAACATCTGAATGTTTGAAAGCGCAATCTGCTGGCACGGGTATACGATTCTTGAGGGCTTACTTCCTGCCCTCAATGCAATCCAGAAAGCACTCAAGGCAGCGATGATTCCTAATGTCCAAAGCACATTTCTTCTCTTCTTTTGTGGATTCTGGGACGGGCAGGAACTCATAGTTTCGTCGTCAAGCACCATCTTTCTATCCCCTATGCCAAAGAAACATCATATTCCACCTATATTATGGTTAGTGGACTAAGCATTGGCGAGTCTCTATAGCAAATCATGGTGACCAGCTGGTTCCGAATATCAGTAGATTAGATGAAAGGGAATATCGTGTTCATGATTCTCTTGATAATTCTGCGGTTAAGCTTCGCTACCCCCTCTTCATCATCTCTCTCCTCTTGGTCTTCAAGTTCGGGGCAAGGCTTGTCTTGGAGGCCCTCCAATGTAGCCCTGATGCATGGCCCAAGCGTCAATGGGTTGTAGCCTCCTTCCAGGACCCAAAATGATCCATTCATCTTGCAAGTGCCAATTAGCCTTTCTATCATCGATGCAATGTACCAATAGGTTTTCGAATCTACCGCCATTTCTCCTATGGGATCTGTAAAATGCGCATCATAGCCAGCAGAGATTGCAATTATATCAGGATTGAATCTCTCGATGGCTGGAACCACAATCTTGTCCATTGCTAGCTTGTATGATGAATCAGGAGATTCCGGGTGAAGAGGAATATTGATGTTTGTACCTAGTCCCCTACCGTGCCCCATCTCTCTATAATGCCCGATTCCATAGTTTATGTAGTCATATTCATGAATACTGATGAACTGGACATTTGGATCCTCATAGAATATCTCCGAAGTCCCATTTCCAAAGTGGTCATCAATGTCTAGAATTGACACCTTCTTGATTCCATTCTGCGCCTGTATTTTTCTGACTGTGATTGCCACATTGTTGAAGAAACATAGGCCCATGGAAGAAGAGGTCGTGGCATGATGTCCTGGAGGACGAACCAGAGCAAATGAATGTCTACAAGTATCTGAAGCCGCTAGCTCACCAGCCAGCAGCGCTCCTCCCAGAGCATGCATAGCTGAGGACCATAGGTTCTCACTTGCCCATGCAGATTCGCCTAGTACGCCCCCCCCGAGCTCGGACATTAGTTCAACAGACTGGACGAGATACGGCTTATGCACAAGTAGAGCTTCTTCTCTTGCGGCTTGAGTGGTCTTGAAAGTCCTGATGCCCTCTAGAGATTTTGTTTCTTCAAGATACTGCAATGTCATCTCTATACGTTCCGGATTCTCAAAAGCCTCCAGGTTTGGCTTGAGAAATGGAGCAACATGCTTGTCACGTCCGGACTGGTCGATGAGAGTTATGGTACCTTGGGGCAATGTAGAATCAAACTTTTTTGGTATGCCTGCTTCCTTATACTCTTTCAGTGGACGAATGTACATAGAAGACGACTTAAGAAGGACACAACATTGGTTCCATTGTTTTAAAATGAGAACTTTGTTGAATGCCCCCAGAAGAATGATTTCCGTGATATTTGGTATGGCGCTATTCACGATATGGTTGCTTGTCGATTTCTTCTTTCTCCCTGTATTGCTTGCAGACTTTGGTTATGGTCTATATGAGCCAGTGGCTTTCGGTTCATGGTTTGTTGTCATCCTGATAATACTCGGAGTATGTGTCTGGGGTTCATTGACTTCTTCAACTGAACTATAGAACTCGCCTCTATGGTTCAATCAGACAGTCATTCAGATTGAATGCTCTCAGAGATGCAAGGCAGTGAACAGTAATCTTGCCAGCCCAATCCCTCTCAGCAATAGGCCAGACCTCCTCATACTGACCCCATTTCCACGTTGGCCACCACCCACCATCTCCAGCTTGTTTCTGAATCTCATCCCTGAGTAGTTGGTATAGATTATCGCGATACATGATAAACAGCGATTCCGGAGAGGGAGCAAGCCAGAATATCCTGATTTCTCCCAATATTTCTGATGTTAGTGGTGCAATGGTTCGAATTGTACGAGTCAGTTTCTTTTCTGCTTCGGATTTGAGGGGTTCATGGAGATGTCGATATGCTCTATCCCAACACATCACATTGTAGAGGCCGTCGATGGTCTCTGAGCTGTTCAAGTTAGCTAGTGCACGTTTGTCTATCTGTTTCATCAAGTCCTTTGGTACATGAACTGAGTGCCTATGGAAGTACCCTAGTATCTCCGCACTTGGATTTGGCCACCCTCGCTCATTTGGAGGGGACATCTCGTCAACATGCCACCATGGTGCATGAGGCTCATCGTTGACATCGAGAAATGTGGATGGCCAATAATCGCGTCCAGTGTCAAATGTAGACACCAAGTATTTGATTGCAGCTTCAATTATTGGATGACCAGAATCAATTCCCAATTCTGTACAATATTGCAGTCCTACTGATGTTGCCATTGGTGAGGACGCTTTGAGTCGGAAGTCAGGCTCGATAGCATTCCCGAACCCGCCATCATCATTCTGGTATTTCATCAGCTCTTCAAGGGCCGCATTGGCAGAACCTTCCTCAAAGTGATACTCGAACATTGCACGATCAACAGGTCTTGCATTGGCTTGCACAAATTTGCTGGCTTTCAAGAAATTCTCCCTTGAGAGCCTCAACTTCAGACCTCGACCTAATCAGAAACAACCGACATCATAAACGTGGTGTCTAAATCCCTAGCATCATAGCTGGAGCTTCTAAACATAGCTTGGTGAATTCGACTGACGTCTTCACATTCCCAGGGATAATCTCTCTCTCTACTGTATGGAAGCCGAAGCGTCTGAAGAAGTCCTCTGCTGTGTCTGTGAGAAGAAAGAGTGTTCCTATTCCTTTCTTCCTTGCATCTTCAATAATCGCTTCAGTTAGTAAGGTACCAAGTCCTTTCCCTTGATATTCTGGTGATATTGCCATGGACCTTAGAAGAGCAGAGTCGCCATAGATCTCCAAACCCGCACATCCCCAAGGCTCCAGATTCGAGTCTCCATTGCCCTTTAGTGTCAAGAAATTTGAGAGGTGATCTTTCACTCCCTCGTTTGGAAGGTCTGCTTCATTGAGAAGATTGAGAATTGAGCTGAGTTCCGAGGGAACTGCAGGCTCAATCCTGTAACCAGATGTCAACATGTTCAGTCCCATTCAAGATGTCATCTATTGATAAAGGAATATCTTTGCCTGGTATCTAGAAGAAGATTGATGCTATGCACAAAGCTCTCAGATTGCTTTCGAAAAGAGCCAAGAACCGAATGAATGATGTTCCTTTTCTTTAATCCTACGGACAGTTTTTCGGAAGGCTTTTTACAAGCAGACCTATAGCATATCTATTATTCGCTAAGGTGAACCGGGGATGGTATCTGTAGTCATTCTCATTCGTGCCGAAGCAGGCGCCATCTGGGAGGCCTGCAAAGCAATCACGGAAATCGAAGGAATCGAACGGGCTGACGTGGTCACTGGACCATATGATATGATTGCCTATGCTGAGATTCCCTCGGTCGAAGATCTCAGGAAGCTCATGCAAACCCTACACGCTGTTGAGGGAATCAGCCGCACCGAAACCTGTGTTTCTATCTAGAGACCTTACAGTCAACCTTTCTTCCTGAACTAGAGAGGAAGAATTATTACTGTGCGTCATTAACAATTGTTAAAGAGTTGATTGTGATGACTGATTCACTTGGCGTTGAGATTAAACAGGCAACACTCATTCGTGCTAGTCCAGAGAGGGTTTACGATGCAATAGCAACTGCAGAGGGTCTAGATAGCTGGTTCACATCTGGATCTGTGGTGGATGCTAGACCCGGCGGAAGAATCCAATTTGTCTGGAAAGACTGGGGACCTGACAAGTATACAACGGAGTCAGATGGCCCAGTCTTGGAGGCTGAGCGAGGAAAGCGGTTTGTATTCCAGTGGAACCCTGACAGCGGAAATCGAGAGCTGGCGACAACGATAGAGATTAATCTGGAGGCTGTCAACGAGGGGACCATACTACGTCTTCGTGAGTACGGCCATGAGAACACGTCAACCAGTATAGCTGCTCTAGCTGAGTGTGCAGCAGGATGGGGAGAAGCTATAACACTGATGAAGTTCTACGTGGAGCACGGTATCACATATTAGCCCAAACCAGAGCCGATATAATTGATTCTTTGATACTCACTCCGTTGAGGCCGAAACGAATGATGGGAAAAGTCTGCATCGTGACAGGAAGCAACTCTGGTATTGGAAAGGAAACTGCTCTTGCACTGACTGGCATGGGCGCTACAGTAGTCATGGCAGTAAGAGATCTTCAACGGGGAGAAGACGCACGTGCCGAGATAATCAAACGTACCGGAAAAGACACAATCGACCTCATGATATGCGACCTCTCATCGATAAAGTCTATTCAGCAATTTGTGGGAGAATTTTCAGCGAAGCATGAGCGACTGGATGTTCTAATCAATAATGCGGGGGCTGCATGCCACGAACGCCAAGTCACAGAGAACGGCCTTGAGAGGTCGTTGGCAGTCAACTATCTTGGGCCCTTTCTTCTCACACGAGAGCTACTTCCACTTTTAGAAAGGAGCGCACCATCTCGGATAATCAACCTCTCGTCTGGTCTCCATACAAGAGCAAAGATTGACTTTGATGATATTCAGAGCGAACGCAATTACAAGGGAATGCGTGCATATGAAACCACAAAGCTGATGTTTCTCATGTACACCTATGAACTTGCAAGACGTCTAGAAGGTACCGGAGTAACAGCGAACGTAGTCCTACCCGGTTTTGTCGCTACTAATCTTGGCGCCAATATGGGTGGTCTGCGCAACAAGATCATGTTCAAGCTGGTACGTCCCTTTCAAATCAGTCCACAAAAAGGTGCTGAAACCTCAGTCTACGTGGCCTCATCTCCCGAGCTGGAAGGAGTAACAGGCAGATGCTTTGCAGAGAGTCAAGAAAGACTATCTTCTGAAGAGTCCTATGATGAGTCCGTTCAAAAAAGACTCTGGGATATTGCTGAGAGTCTTTTGGGGCTTTAATGCCATGGAAGTCTGTATGAAATCACCTCATATACCCCGTATGCTCAGAACTCTCCTGAGAACCCAGTTCAAAAACATCCTCGGGTGAAATCATGACCGAGAAGAGCAGACTACGCATTGAGGCTGAACAAATCATTGAGGACCTAGACATAATGGGTCTTCTCAATGCCTATGGCCATGCTCGAATAGTAGGGAGTGTAGCACTCGATCTTATCGTTAAGAGGGACATTGACATCCATGTCCTAGTTTTGCTCCGTGATACAATGGAAATGGCGCAACACCTCATGTCTGTGCTGCTGAAAGCTGAAGGTGTCAACGAGGTGAGCGTGAAAGACTATCGTGAAAGAGCGTCGTTAAAGGTGGGAATAGACGAATACCATGGTGCTTCTGGGCCTTGGAGTATAGACATCTGGCTCACAACAGACGTGAGCACAACCGGGTTCGCCATAGTCGATGAGTTGGAGAAATCGCTAGATGAGAATATGCGTGAGGTCATCCTCAATATCAAGCGCCATTACCACATACGCGACCTCCTTCAGAATGGCCTAAGCAGTCTTATCCATAGAGCCGTGACAGAGGGCGGAGTTCGAAACGCCAACGAGTTCGAGCAATGGCTTGCACGCACTCAGCTCAGAAGGCAGGATAGGGAGAGCATACTATCATCACTCACCCGTCGACCGAAGAAAGCCCCAAGGGATTCTGATCTCTAAGTCCTGAATCGTATAGGGATATCCCTCATGAGTTTCAAGTACTAGACTCGGAGGTCAGACGTTTTATCTTCAGAATGATGGTGGGCGACTACTTTAGTCTAGTTCCGAGTGTTTCTACATAAGCGGAACTGGGTGCAAAGGTTGCCCTTTGGACTTGATGAGTTATCCTCGTACCCGAAAGCTGCCAATGCTGCTATCCTGAAGAGGCTCTTCACTCATAATCTGAAAGAATCTCTGAAGATAGTCAATCTTTCACCTGAATGATTACATGGAAACACCCTCAAAAGGCAATTGGGAGCATTGATGCCATGACCCAACTGAAGAGCACAGCATTTACAATAGGGCCAAGCCAGTGTTGACCTGTCAAATGATGGCTCCACATAATTACTACCGATGAAATCACAAACCATGGAGCAAAGGCATAGAAGAACAGGAATGAAAAGCCCAACATACTTGGCAGGAGTGCAAATCCAGTAATCATCCCATAACCATAATGTAGTGTCAGGAGGATGAAATAAGGGCTACATTTGATGAGAATCGCTTTCAGAGTCCAATGAAATTGTGTTCCTCTCCATGTTTCTCTAGCCTTGGTTCGCATTGCCCCTACCAGCCACTCACTCTCAACAAAGAAGTAGACTAGAAACGGGATGACATAGATTGGGACCATGATTGCACGTGATGCAGTCAAATCATTGAATCCAGGAAGGAAACAACGGAAATCGAGGGCTAGTCCTAAATCAACAAGAAGTGTCCACGCATACATCCAAGCTGTAATGACTGCTGCCAGGAGAAGGGCCACAGCGACATGTCTAGGAGTATCGTTTGGCTCCGTCCTTACTTCAGAAGTCATCTGGGGGCGCTTACGTCTGATTAGTTTCAGAATCAAGAAAGACAACAACCCACTGCCTAGGAACCATAGGGCTATAGAGAGTCCATATGACTGCGGGAATGGCAGAAACAGACCTATCGCCAGCAAAGGATAGAATGCTCCGAGGCCTATTGCTGCGTATGCGATTCCCAATCCAAAGAAGGTGCGATTCCCAATCGTGCGTTCAGTTGAGGAAGTTCCTCTGAGCTTACGAAACGGAGAAACACCAATCAGAATCACAAACAGCGGGAATTGAGTGAGGACTACTCCTAGCAGACCAACGAACCCACCAGCAAGCCAGAGCGGGTAGATTTGGTCTCCAGATGGAATCCAGTAAGAGTCTTCCACTCCATTTTTGAGCCCCTCCTTCATCCATTCCACACTCTCAGCTACGATAATGGGGTCTATTGTCTCAAACAGATGGTTTGTTCTTGGAAGGACAATTCTGCGGGCGGTATTGTCACCAAAACTGCCGTAAGTGACTCCCGCTTGAATTCCTGTGACTCCAAAGAATCCTTCCAGCAATGCTAGATTATGTGTGTACGAGGAGAGAGCATCAAACTCTCCTATGGCTAGGAGCGTGCTTGGGATATATGGTACCTCACTCCGGTTCAGCCCGCTTCCTACTAACACTAGTGCATCGACATTGACAGACGACTCTTCAATAGCACTCCAGGCAATTCCACCCCCCATGCTATGCCCAATTAGGCCTATTGCGGAACTATCGACGTAGTCAAGACTCCCAAGGTAGTCTAATGCTGCAGCTCCACTTCCTGTGCCTGGTTCTGAGTTGCCATGCGAATTGGCATCTATCGTCAATACTACAAACCCTCGTCTTGAGAGCTCTATTCCAAACGCCATGAGCCATTCTTTGCATTGAATAACGCCATGTATCACTACCACACCAGGCAATGGATTTGTGTCTGTGGCGTAATTTGGTTGTTGCACAGTGCTGTGAATCCAAGAACCATCCGCAGCCTGGAAGTCAACCTCAGTCACAAATACAGTCCCAAATCCACTTTGAACACTAGCTGTCAAGGTCACGCCTGACAGCATAATCAAAATGCTCACAATCAAAACGAAATGCCTAGGTCTGAGTCTTGCCATAATCAAGATTCCTCTGCATGTTTCTATTGACACAGGCTTCCCTGAGATTTATTTCATATGATTTCCTCAAAATCAATTATGCCAGAGTGGGAAGACATCTTTGAAGAACAGGGTAGAGTGTTCACTGAGCCGCATCAGGACATGGAGTGGGTTGTTCAGGTCTTTCAGGAGTATCAGGTGCGGAGGGTCCTAGATGTCGGATGCGGGTCCGGTCGTCACTTAGTATATCTCTCCAAAAGAGGCTTTGAAACC
>JAHQWZ010000039.1 GCA_029856425.1 Candidatus Thorarchaeota archaeon | reverse complement strand
TCGCCCTAAAAGCCATCTTTCTTGGGAACTTCAAAGCGATCACTCGACCAGATGCACCGTCCACCATAGCATTGTATTTCCTGATTGAGAAGTCATACTTGATGTGCCATACGGGAATGTACACTAGAAACACTGCGGAAACTTTGAGGGTAGTATCCATTCTGGTGACATGATCTACTTCTTTCATAGCCTCATCATGAAGCGATAGAGACATTATTCTCTTCGCGGAATCCATTGCTACCTCACGATCTACCTGGACGGGCCTTAGTTTTCCAGCTACATCATCAATCATGTCCTTACTGAAGAATTCCTTTCTCTTCGTGGGAATGATATAATCAAGTAACGCCTTGGGAACGTCCGCAGATGCGGGAATGAAGATGTCCCGTTCTAAATCGAGATAGCCTTTTTCCTCCACAGACTCCCAGCTGAGACTAGTGAATCGGCCACCATGATTCCAATTAGGCTTCTTTTGAGTACCTACATAACTACCATCTGCTTCAACTTCTATAACCCAGAATGGATAGTACACTATTTCACTCTCAACAATCTTTGATTTTTGCTCGAGGTCTTGTGGCGCACCAAGCTGTTTTGTGGCCCAATTCAGCAGCTTGTCCCATGCATCATTAAGCGTATATTGTACTCTCATGACATAGCTCTCTTTGAGAATCTCACCTGTCTTCACCTGGACCGTTGTGCTGCAATATGGACAGACAATTGTACTGCTATGATGCGGCACTTGGATGGGGCCATCACAGTTTGGACAGTGAATCGTACTCATGAGAACCTACCTCCAAAGCCTTTTAGAGAATCGCCAAAGGAGAACCCTTCTTCACGTTCCTCGCCATCTGCGGTCAACTGAATCTCGTATTTCAGAACTCCTCCTATCACCTGGATCGACCCAGCCCACAGAATAATCCCCAGAATGAACATAGCCACTGGTATGAGAAAGACTTCACCATCAGATGAGTCAGCCATTAAGATGGCATATGTGATATATGGGGTGCCTTGAATGAGGAGTGCCGCTGCGACTAGCATAAATACGCTTGAGAACCACTTCTTTACGCGATAGGTCTTGGTGACAGGCAACTCACCAAGAACAACTCTTCCCGTTGCCCCGGAAACTGCAACACGAAATGTGCCTCCCCGATATTCATATCTAATCAACCAGTAAGGGGCATGAAAATAGGTGCAATCTTCGATGTCCATATCCAGCCTGTAATCGAATAGCTTCTCGACTTTCTCATTGAGCTCAGCCCGATCTCTCTCCGACTTCTGATATTTGGCACGGACTGGAGCATCAGTATCAGCAATCTCTGCGTTGAGTACTGGGGCTTTATCGGTAAGATTGATGTCAAAAGTCTTCGACTCTTCATCTTCTAGAGATTCCATGAACTCCTTGATACCAAAGGCTGCCGCGTATCTCCTAGCTAACACCCATTCGGTGATTTTGGCTGAATCACGCCCCTCGACTTTCACCCAGTGTTTGTTCTTGCCTGAACCCTTTTGCTCTGCACCAAAGTGATAGGTTTGACTCGATGCCTTCACCCGAAAAATCGGGATCCATTGAAGTACCGGATTGCCCAGCTCAATATCCTTTGTGACACCCTTCCCCACAGATTTCGAGGCTGCAAACTGTATCCAATCTGAAACAGCCTTTACCACTCCTTCTTTCTTCAGCTTGTTGTTCAGAAGCAAGTGTGTCTTCATCTCGCCACCGTCCACGATGAACGTGTAGCCACAATAAGGGCAAGTTGATATGACATCATCCGCCCCCAGCGGATACGGTGCATTGCAGACCTCACAGCGATATTGGACCAGTTTCTGAGAATCTTCTGCTGTTGTCATATATTCCAACAATCCATTGGCATGCTTTATCACCCGCAGAACAGATGATGTGGTAGATGGAATCCTTCTCTGGATTGAGAAGTCAGTCCCATAGATGATTTTAATGTATAAATTGCGGGTGTTTTCATTCTAAATACTGTTCGGAACCTATAAAAGATTGAGCCAAAAGCTTGGCTCAAGAACCTCATTGGAGGCATGAAGAAAGAATGAAGATACCTGCAAGCATCCTGAAGAGACTGTACGTTAAGAATAGCCTCTCCAACCTAGATGATGGCTTCAGTTTCAAGATTAAGAACTCTCTATCCAACGGAACTGCGACTGCTATGTCGCCGGTCACTGTGGATGGTAATGAGTATTCGCTTGATACGACCCTGATCAAGTCCCAGGATGGAGAGGTTAGCGCAGCAGAAGTCACGGAATCGAACACTTTCATCATCAAGGTGGGAGTTGAAGTTGAGATTCATGTGAAGGCAGATCCTCTCCCAGCTGGGCCACATAAAATTGGCATTGGTCTAGAAACAAAGGAAATCGGTGGGATAGCCTTCGAAGTAGATGACGAGATTTAGAGCATGAACGCAGAAGGCACTTGACCTTCTGCATTTCTGGTCGATCTCGACTCGTGCTATTAGTAACGAAGATATGTGTTTCATTTGCTAGTCTAGTCATGTAATTGAGAAAAGAACTATCAGAAGAAGCAGTGTTGGTGCAATCAGTAATGATAGCTGGAGGGCTGAGCCCTTTCGAGTATTCTGATTATTGCAGAATGGGCAGATATATTGTGCATTAGTAGGTGCATTATTCATAAAAGCCAGATCAATTCTCTCATCGCCCATAGCTGTCAGGTCGACTTATGGCAGGGATTATATTAGAGTTGGGATTTGGTAAACTTAGAACCCGAGCACAATTGTGCCGGAATAGTTTTCTATGTTTCAGTCACTGGATGCAATGGTGGTTGGCGAGATGTACGTCAAAATAAGGACTGATGGAGCCGTGGGAATTGGCCGTGGCACAGATGGTGCTGCTGAAATCACCCTCGGATATGGAGAGGCTCACATGATTGCTGCCGCGCTTGAAAAGCTCGCACAAACAGCCAGAAGTTACAAGCAGACATATCATAAGACAACGGATGTTGGAGGCGGAAATAAGATTGATTTCGAGCGGGCCGAGGATGGTACAATATCAATCTCGGGAGATAGGCAGACCTACATATGCACAGAGGCTGAAGTAAGGGAATTGGCTGAGAAGCTGAAGCATTTGCCGCCTGTAGAGGTTGCCCCTGCATCGGACTATGTCAAGAAGATGGCGCCAAAACAAGGGTACTGTCTGGCTGTCATGAATGGGGGTCAAACAATAGATCTTAAGCTCTCGGAGGCAGCTCTTGTGAAGACTGCTGTCCAAGGGAGTTTAGACAGCAGATTCTATGATGAGATGATTGTCATTGGAAGCAGAAAACTCACGGTCAATAGAAGCAGCGATCTCAAGTGGAAGTTGACAGATGAGTCTACAACAGTGAAGTTCACCGCGTATGAGGTAGAGGCACTTATAGCTGGGTTGCACAATGGGATTCTTGATGTGATAATGGACATGGTGAAATCGCTTGGAAGTGACGATCTTGCAGATATACGAGTCAAGAGCCAAATTCAACGGATTGAGCAGGATTCGGACAAGATTCTAGGCGAGTACAAGAATGCAAAAACAATTGTCAGAAATCTAAGCAAAAGCGCCAAAAAGATCATTGGCACCCATGAAGATGCCGATTCAAGAACGAACCAATTCATCGAGATATGTCGTTACGTGCAGTCCAAGGTTGATCCCAGTTTCCAGGAGTCCTTGCTAAACTTGCTCTCTGTCACATTTACAGGCAGCAAATAGTGGACAATTCATCTATAGAGGAGAATTGTGCTCTACAACCGCAGTAGACCAGGGGTATCGCTCAAGGACCCGTTGCATCAGCCTTCTGACCTTTCGTTCCTCAGAGGTTCCACTGTAAGCAAGGAGTACTACAAGCCCGCCTCTAGTTCTTTTCATCTTCTGATACATTGTCTTCGTTGTGTTAATCGTATCGCAGATTACCATAACCTCAGCCTGTGGGATATCTAGATCACGCTCGCCAACTGGTGACATTACAAGCACATGAGTGTTAGAATTCTCCCTGAATTCAGCCAAAACCTCACCTTTATCGCGTGTCTGTCCTGTTACTACAAGGACTTTGAGACCAGCTGTCTCAAGCACTTTTCGAATCTGAGAAACCATCTCAAGATAGGAAGTGAGCACAAGCGTCTTCTTATGATTCAATGCGATTTGGAGCACGCGAGTGACTTTTGATGAAACCGTGGGAAGGATCCTCCGGAGCTGACTGACATTGAAGTACTTCTTCATCAGGTCTGAGTGAAACATCCTAAGAAACTGCTTAGGCGGCATCGCGTAGATGTATTTTCGCAGCATCAGGAGTGTTGAGTACTGCCCTTTCAGCTCCTCTGTGATGGGCAGTCTTTCAAGCAGCAGATGCACTCGCCTAGCATCTCCCTCAACCAAATCCAAGTTATCTCCTTCCGCTAGCTCTGCAATTATCTCAGACCTAGTATTTCGAATAAGCTCGTCCATTACAGTGGCAATTGACCGAATCTTCACATCTGTCACAGTTCCGACAGTCAGAAATGTTGGTTCAAGGAAGCTCTCCACATCTGTTCCATAAAGGTCCTCCATTGAGATGAGTTCTGCATCTGGAATGTGTTCTTTCAGAGTATTCAATTCGTCACGTATCTCAAGCTGCTCCTTGGTAAAGACTGCATGGTCATCACGAAGTGTTCCACTCATGCCGATAAGCCACTTATCACCTAATAGCGCAAGTATTGATGGCCACGGAAACACCAGAGCAGTTCGTCCACCGGATCTCCTGATGAGTGTGTCAACCTCATTAATCAATATCGCATCAAACGCCTCAAACAGACTCAGGTCCTTCTTTGCCATGCCTGCAAGAACTTGTGGGGTTGCTACAACTATTCGCTTCTCCTTTAGAATGTAAGGTCTCTTCGGGGAAGCCACACGTGAGGATAACTCGCCCAAGTCCTCCTCCAGTCCACCGTACTCTCCTCTGAGATAGTCCATTGTTTCTGCGAGTGATGAGGATGAGTGGACAATAATAATGAATTTGTGATCAGGAAACCTTTCCGCTACTATCTGGTGAGTGACGAACCGTTTCCCAAGACCGCAATCTAGCTCGAGGAGGAGATTGGTATCCCGGAGCTCGGTAATCCGATCCAGAATATATGTCTGGTATCCTCTGGGAGTGTATTTTGGCCTCTCTTGCATCTTGCTTTTTCGTCCGTTTCAGTGGTTAAGTACTCATCTCAAATGCTGAGCTATCAATTTTTGGGTGTCTTATAACGTTTCACAAGTACAGAATTGTATGAGAGCGACTAGAACTCTTCGCACTTGGGATAGATTCAAGGGTGATTTCGTTGATGTAGTTGTGGAGAGACCATTGGATGAAACAATGCCTTGTAAGGACTGCAGATATTACAAACAACGGAACTCAAAATGCGAAGGAGTGGGCTCGTGGTACTATAGAAGGAGGATCCCATTCCCCGAATTTGTTCCTAATGCCTCAGATTGTGAGGTAAGGCTGCATCCTGACTTGTTGTCATTTGTACAGAACTAGACTCAAAAACTTTTGAAGACCTTAGCTAATGAAGGGCCTTTCACATGCATTTTGAACTCGTGGAAAGCCCCAAATGGAACTATATGAACATCATATTCGCGGTCTCTGAGACGCTCAGCAGTTTCCTTAATGATATCATCAGCAAACTCAGGTGTAGATTTGCTGTCGCTAAGATGCGCGAAAGAATGCAGAATGATCCGTGAGGTCTCATGTTTCTTTGCGAGCCATCTGATGTTCTTGACAAGCTTTCTGATAATACCAGTACGATCTGCCTCATCATGCATCTCCGATTGAATCCAAGCGAGCAGCGCTTCATCAAAAGAAGTACCCTCTGCATTGCCACGTTCTTCGGGACGAAACCAGAAATTCGTAATGAGGAACATCAAAAGCTTCATGTAAAGCCTCCATTGATAGGTTTGATTTCCAAGTTGGCGGTTCCTAGTCTTCGTCTGAAGATTTAGCTTTCTGCGCTCTATCCTCCTCTGGAAATGCAGACGGTGGCCCTCCAATAACTTGGTGCTTAACAAACTCTGGCTGGCGATCTAGCCGCGGAATGGCTTTTCCATGCACCCAGATAGTATTGGGAGGTATAATCTTGTCCTTTGGAACGACAGTATTCGCTCCTACTATTACATTGTCCCCGATATCCGCTCCAGGAAGAATGACTGCGTTGGCACCAACAATGACGCGGTCTCCTAATTTGACTGTCTTGAGGTAGAGTCGATCTCCTTCATAGACATGGCCGCTCATAATAGCGTCATAGCCGAACCAGCAATTGTCTCCAATTATTGTTCTCTCTGGGTTGAAAAGACGACCATTGCCTATCACCGTATACTTCCCGATTTTAGCACCAAACCATAGGTGTCTAGGTTTTACGTCAAAGAAGACTGAGAAGAACCAACCAAAGTAGGGGAATAGAATGTAAAAGACCTCATAGTACTCGTAGAGCAGCCACTCCTCAGTCTCCATGGGATAGTAGCCATCTTCAAGGAATGGAATACCTCTCCTTGACACACGGAACATGATTGCTAACAAAGCAAGGAAGATACCATAGCCAATGAAGAAGACTGTGGGCAGAAAGACAATGAACCAGAAGCGATCGTATACTATCTGTGGAAGAATCTCGCCAAAAGCGCCCTGAATGAAATTCTCGATGTTTACAAAGGGCCAACCGATTCTGTTGAGTTGGAAGTCAATGTGCTCATATGCAATGAGGACGGTTGCTATGGCTGGAATTGCTGCGATTGTGATGCTCAGGAGGAGCGATAATGCCAAGTATATGCCATAGGCTATAGATCGTAGTCTCATTGCTCAACCTTCTTCTCTGTAGGGATTTGAAAATAGATAGGGCCCCCTATTTTAAGGATAGCAATACAGAGATTTGATCATTTATCCGCATGGGAAACAGATATAGAGGCTCTGAAAACGAGGGCATTAGCCATCCGTCATGGTGTATGAAGAATGCCTAACGACCTCATTATTGTAGGAACGGGTCCTGCAGGATTGATGACCGCAGATAGAGCTGCAGCCAGGGGCCTCAATACATTGGTTCTTGAAAAACGAAAGAAGGTCACTGACTCTCTCATGGGAGAACTGGTGACAGACAACGCCCTTAAGCTGCTCAGAGTGAAACCAGACTCGGAATATGTCGGAAACAAGTATTCCCAGATAATTGGTGAGAGCCTTGACACTGGAGGCAAGATTGTTGTGGGAAAGGGCCTCCTTGGCAATTCCTATCTCCTTGATGAGGATAGGTGCCAGAAACTCATGCGAAAAAGAGCTGAGGCTGATGGAGCAGAGTTCAGATATGGTGCACATGTGAAGTCGGTCATCAAAGAGGGGAATCAGGTTGTAGGCGTGAAGTACAATGAATCCGATGAACAACGGGCTGGAATCACTGTAGGAGCGGATGGATCATTCAGTAAGGTCTCTGAAACCGCAGGATTTACACATCCAAAGTGGCTTCTTTCCTATGGAATTCGTTGGAAGCTTGAGAACTGCAAGGGTGTCGACCCTGAAACTGCATATTTCTTCGTTGCTCGGGATGTTGGCCTTGGATATTTGTGGTTGTACCCAAGGAGTGAAACCGAGGTCAATCTAGGCATAGGAAGAGTCCCATCTTCAAGGGAGAACTGGGATAAGCTACCATCATTGTTAGATGTTTTGAAGAAGTACAGGAAGCATATCCCTGAGTTGAGAGACTCCAAGATAGCCATGCAAAATGGTGGAGTCGTACCTTGCGCAGGAATTATTCCCCGATTCACGGATGCAGGAGTTTCACTCTGCGGGAACTCAGCAGGACAGGTATCCAGCATAGTAGGCGGCGGTGTAACCACTTGTTTCCATGCAGGGACGCTCCTCGCAAAGCATGCGAGGAGGGCAGTTGACGAGAACGACTTCTCGAAGAGTAGCATTATGCAGTATGAGAAGGAGTATCGTAAATCTAAGCTTGCACGAAATATCCAGAACACTGGAAAAGGCATGTGGGCAGTGAGCAAATACTCCATGCACAATGACCCTTTGGATGCCGCGGAGATAGTACTTGGACAGCTCGATGCAAAGACCCTCAATGCTCTGATTCAGGGTCATGCAGGGGTTTCTGATATAATGGCGTTACTATCAGGTTTTCTGCCCATGGTCATGCGCATCGGAAAAGGCTACCTGAAGTCTATTGCGCTCAGCGGATTATAGAAATGCGAGAGAGGGGCGGCGGAGGAGAGATAAAATTGGGGAAGCAGGGTCCGCCCCCCCTTACCCCTGCTTCGTTTTCTATTGCAACATGCCCGGGTGGATAACCGTTCGCATCCACGCGGAGTTCCTGCACATTACCGGAATATATGTAGAACCAGAGTCTATTATAAGGTATTGTGGTTGTAAACATTCATCAAGTTAGTATGTTGGCTGTTCAAACTTCAGTTTGAGATCACTCAGAACTAGGCTGGTCCTAAGCATGATTGATGATGAGAGCCTGATTGATGCCCTGACAGCATTGGCCTTTAATGTGGGAACTGACCAAGAGTCAAGGTCAGTGACTGTTCTTCGCACAATTTTGAAGGTACAAGGAGACCCCCCGATTCCTCGCACCTTTGCAGAAATATACGAGTCGGTTGTGAACGAGAATCCAGACAGTAAGCTCTCGAAGGCGTGGGTGCATAGAGTGCTCAAACCGTTAATTGAAGCCAAACTGGTTCGCGTTGAAGGGCAGTCAACGCGTCGTAAACGCTACGTGGCTGACGTCAACACCCTAATGACAGGTCTTGAGCAACTGAAGACTTATAGACTGGAGGAAATTGACAGGCAGATTGCTGATTTGCAGACGAATCTCGACAAAATCACCAAACTTGATTGTGGAGTCTTAGCACAGCAACTCGTGTCAGCACTAACAGGAAAAATGCAGACACCCACAACTAGAATCGTTCGGGGCGTTGAAGAGCTCGACAGGGTCCTGAAATATAACGTCACGAGTGTCGCCAAGAAGGGCGACATCATTAGAGCTACAGTTCTCTGGCTTACTCCCCTCCTCAAGGGCGGAGAGGACCGAATGATGAAATTCATTGATGCCGCAAACAATGGAGCAGAGGTTCGTTATCTTGTGACCATTGATATCCTCAGTGCACAACAAATGGTCGATCGAGATATGGATCAAAGTAAGATGGGAGGGATAGTCCAAGGAATCTTCAAGATGCGAGAGGTAGGATTGAAGTTTGATGTTCGCGTCTTTCCAGGAGTAAGAACCTACAGTCAAGTTAGCTTAAACAATCAGAGCACAGCCCTTGTGATTACTGAAAACCCACTGACAGCTACCTGGCTCACTAGAGAATTCAATCCAGACTTAATTGATAACGCAGTAACATCCTTTGATGAACACTGGGAGTCAGCTATATCAGTATTTGACCTCACTGCAGAGGACTTTGCTAAATTTGGTGCTGCTGGAGGGACTCTCGCAAGGCTGCTTTTGGGGGAACGGACTTAAGTGGTGTCTATGAATCGCACAGGATGATGAGGTGTGGGCAGTGACTAGCCGAACGAGAGAGTCGGTATTGGCAATGATTGGTTTTGACCCTGATGAGAGAAGGATGATTGTTCTTAGGGCTCTCATAAAGGCGCAGAAAGACCATGAGTCATTCGTCACTTTTGAAGAGATTAAGAAAACTTTCAGGATTGAAGAAGGAGAGAAGAGTGTGAGTGATCCTCTCCTATACCGTAGCCTAACATCCCTTGAAAAAGACGGATACATCATAATAAACAGGACTGAATACAGGCACAGATATGGTTCTAATCACAAAGTAATGCGCGTAGGTTTAAAGAAAGCAAAGGAAACCGCAATGGAGAAGCTTGAATCCAAGGCAGATAGAATCAATTCGGAGATTGAAACCCTCGCAAGTCTTGACTCAACAGTGCTTGCAGAAGAATTCATGTCTATGATGACTGGAAGACGTGTTAAGACAAAGTCCATCTTTGTTGAAGGGCTTCAGGCTTGCTTTGGTGTTATTGAGCGTGAGATATGCGACTCAGCAAACAGAGGGGATGTTATTCGATTCACAACTGACTGGTTGAGGGCTGAAGAAGATATTGAGAGAAGATTGACGAGTATCTTTGAATGCCTTGGGAAGAGTGGCGCAGAGATGCGGGTCTTGTGTCGCTCCGAAGGTCAAAATCCGCAAACGAATGAGTTTGGTGCAATTATACAGAAGCTCCATGACCTAGGCTACCTGGTTGAAATGAGGAAACAGCCAAGAGATGATGCAACATATCAGTTTGTCTCTAGGAGTGGAGAAGGAATGATGCTTATTGTGGCAGAAGCGCCATTGGCTGCTACATGGATATCTAGAGATGCAAACTTGCTTTTGATAGAAAGCGCAATTGAAAACTTTGAGGAAGACTATGAAAAAGCAGAAAGAATGACGGAGTTGAGCAAGATTTGAGTGGCAAAGGTAGTTTGGACCTATTTGAGAAACTTGGAGTGGACATGACCTCACGGGACATACAGGTTCTCAAGGCTTTGACTGAGGTGGAAAGTAAAAATCCTGAAGGAGTCACGTATGCAGACCTTTCTAACCATCTGACTGAGAAAGGTATTAAGCTCTCGAAGGTCTGGATCTACAAGTGTCTGTCAAGATTGGAGAGCGTAGATTTCATCATCACGGAACGAATCTCAAACCCACGCATGTATATGACCTCCCAGAGAATAATCGCCGATGCTTTGGAGAAGAAACGAAAAGCCAAGATTGATGAGCTGAAATCAGACAGAGAAGAGGTTAGCGCGGAACTAGAAATGGTCAAGGGAACGTCGGTAGAAGATCTCACTATGATGGTGTATGACACCATTGTGGGCAGCGTTCCCATTGATAGTTCAACTGTGATAGAGGGTGTAGAGAACGTAAGAAGTATCCTCATCAAGGAGTTCTTCCAGAAGGCCCAGCCGGGTGATATAATCAGACTAATGGCTCCTACGCAAGCAATTGACAGAGGGGGTGAAACCAGTGGCGTCACGGAGATGGAACTCCTGATGAAGGCTGCTGAGGGCATAAAGCTCAGGACCATCTTAATCCCCACTTTGGATGCGTCACGAGATCCAGGCATTCTGGGTACGTATATTGGAGATTTGAAAGAGATCCTCATAGAGACGCTACTCGGTGGGAATATTGAGATTAGAAACCCTGGTACTCCGATCAAGACCTATAGAATGGTTTCGCTGAATAATGACATAATGCTTCT
>JAHQWZ010000038.1 GCA_029856425.1 Candidatus Thorarchaeota archaeon | reverse complement strand
CAGGTCTGACGGGACGAGAACATACACAGGAGCAGATGTAGCTACACAGATGTGGAAGTTTGGAATAATCAAAGATCCATTTCTCTACAAGCTGTTTGAAAAGCAGCCAAATGATGAAGATGTGTATAGGACAGCCATTGATGGCTCTGAAAGAGACCGCGGAGAAGTGCATGTCGTCTTCAACATCATCGGTTCTGAACAGGCACAGCCTCAGAAACTCGTTTACACTGTGCTCGGGCTTCTTGGCTACGTTGAACAAAGTGAGAACTCCCATCATATCGGTTATGAGTTTGTAGGGCTTGAGGATGATGACTTCTCAGGAAGGGAAGGAACATGGATAGGCTATTCCTGTGACGAAGTACTTGACAAAGCTGAATCATTGGCCAGAGAAGAGGTGGACAAACGAAACCCAGAGGAGTCTGATGATTTCAAGAATCAGGTTGCAGCAAAGGTGGGAACTGGTGCTGTTCGATACTTGCTCCTGAACGCTTCACCAGACAGGAAAATCACCTTCAGATGGGAGGATGCATTGGACTTCAATGGAGATGCTGCTCCATATCTGCAATACTCCATTGCAAGAGCCCAGAGAATACTCGAAAGAGCAGAACAAGAACCCGTTCTGGAAGCTAATCTAATGCTGCTGACTTCAGAGGCCGAGTTTGCACTCACCAAGGCAATCGCAAGATTTCCAGAAGAGATTCTTCAAGTAGTAAGGGGTCTGAAGAAAGAAACTTGGGGCACAGGATTTAGTTCAAACAGAATAACTGCATACTGCTATGATTTAGCTACACTCTTCAGCAGATTCTATGACTCTTGCCCTGTACTCAAAGCAGAGGCGGAATATAAGGCAGCAAGGCTTGAGCTTGTCAGAGCCTTCAAGACTACGATGGTGAATTGCTTGGGAATTCTCGGAATTCCGGTTGTTGAGCGAATGTAATTAGCCTGAGGTCACCTGTGCAGATCTGATGACAACTGAGGGACTAATGATAGAAAAGGCAACTCGTGTATCAGCACCAACCATCTCCACTCGTTTCAGCAAATCACGCATGTTTATTCCGATGAGTGTGTTCCGTAATGGATGTTTAATCTCTCCGTTCTCGAAATAAGATCCCTCCATGATCATTGCGCTGAGGTCACCGGTAGTCATGTTTGGACGGTCTCCGGTAAAGCGACATAGAACCCCCTTACCAACTTCTGAGATGAGATCATCCAGTGTCCCCTTACCAGGAGCTACAATAAAGTTCGAAGATGAAATTGATGGTACTCCGGAGTATCCTGCACGACTAGCGTTACCTGTACTCTCTATGTTATCCTTGTTGGCAGTGTAGGAGTTGTGTAGAAGGCTCTTCAAGACGCCATTATCAAGAATCTCAGTCCGTTGGGATGGATGTCCCTCAGCATCAAAGGATCTAGAACCAATACCCGATTCCATAATGCCATCATCAACAATTCTCAGGTGTTGTGCTGACACCTCTTCTCCTAATGCATCTGCAATGTATGAGCGCCCATATTGGACTTCCTCGGCATTTACAGCTCCTGCGAATCCTCCTCCCAGAATCGTATCGACAGCAAACGGTGCGAGAACAACAGGCAGCTCTCCCCCCTCAATGATTTTCGCACCCAGATTGCTCAACGTATTCTCTGCGGATGCCTTGCCAATCCATTCGGGATGTATCTCCTTTAGGTTGCGAGAGAGTTGAACTTCATAGCTTGATGTCTGTTCACCATCTTCTTTGATTATGGGCTCTGTATACATCCAGATAGACGTGGTGTCAGCGGACCCATTTATTCCAAGAGAATTAACAATGACCTTGGTGCCAGTTGAAGAGCTCACTTTGGCCTCCACAGCAACATTCATGCCTTCTAGTCTAAAGCGTGCGGCGTCAACTGCCCTAATGATGATATCAGCGACTTCCTCTGAATCAAGGTCTACAATCTCTTGATCATATAAGCCCTTGACTTCAGGATAAGCGCCATCGAATGAAGGAAGAGTCACGAAGTCTGGGTCAGGCAAAGAGGCTTTGGCGAGCCTGACGGACATCTCTGCGGCTTCAAGAAGGTCGTCCTCCTGTACAGTTGTAACATATGCGAATCCGATTTTCTTGCCAACGACTGAACGAATTCCACAACCTGCATCACGCTGTTCCGAGGCGCTCTTGATAGAGTTATTCTCCACTTCGATTGAGAAAGTACGAGATGATGATGTGTACACTTCTACTTGGTCGGCACCAAACCCTTCAGCTTTCTTGACTGCTCTTTCTGCGATTCCCAGCAGCTCTTCTTTCATCTTACATGCCCCCTACTGGAATACTCCTTATTCTGGCATGAGGCCCCCCACTCATGTCAGGAATCATCTGTCCATTCTTACCACATGTTCCTGCATCCATACGGAAATCATTGCCTACAGCATCAATTTTCGCTAGCACATCAAGAATCTGCCCTGCAAGAGAAACATCCCGCACCATTTGGCCAATCTCCCCATTATCGATGAGATATCCATGACTGGCCTGAAACATGAATTGTCCCTTCGAAGGATCGGTGTATCCATAGTTGAAGCTACAGAGGAGCACCCCATCTTTCGTGTCTGCAATCATCTCCTCAACATCCCAGTCACCTGGTTCCATGAGAGTATTGGACATACGGGCGAGAGGCACGTGCATAAATGATTGCGCTCTTGCAGCACCATTTGGCTCCATGTCAAGGCGAATTGCAGTTTCAAGGGTGTGCAGTAGCTCAGTGAGAACACCATCCTTGACAAGCTTGCGTTTCTTTGATTTTGTTCCCTCCCAGTCATATTCAAATGACCCCCTCTCGCCGGGCATAGTTGGATTGTCACTTAGATTGAGATGATCTGGACCCACGCATTCTCCAACCTTATCTTCGAGGACTGTTGTATGGGCTGGCCAGTTGTCTGCTTCACAGGCATGGCCAAACGCCTCATGGACCATGACCCCATTAAGCACCGGGTCCATGATAACATCGTGTGTCCCTCCCTTTGCAGATACTGAAGAAAGCAGATCGATGGCTATCTTGGCTGATTCTTGGCCGATGGTCTGGGGCTGTTCAAGCTCCATCTTTTCAAATCCGCCTCTAACACCGTAGGATTTGAACGCCCTTTGTCTATTGGTGCCATCCTTAGCAGTCGAAACAGAAATAATTCGAGGAAGAGCATTTTCCAAACTCACGCATGTGCCAAGAGAATTAGCGATATAGAGCTCAGTCCATAGGTCCCCGTACACTGTCCTGGTATTGACGATTCTCTTGTCATAGGCGCGCGGCTGCTCGTCAATCCTCTTGATATAATCAATCTTTTCCTCAACTGAAATGTCACTGAAGGGCTTCTTCGGCTTGAATCGAATCTTGTCGTTGAAAACAGGCCCATCCATCTGGAACTTTTCATTGACCTTAGACTTGGTGGCTTTCGCTAGCTTCGCGACAGACTCTCCGGTGCCTCGCATACCCTTTATTGTGAGGTCAGTAGTTTGAGCGAATGCCCAAGCGCCATCGATGAACGCCCGAATGCCGGCTCCCTTCAATCGTGAGGCAATAGACTTCTTTGTTACGCCATCGGTCATCTCAATGATAGTAGTGACAGTGTTCTCAATCCTTACATCAGCAAATGTTGATCCAGTCGTGATTGCGGCCTCAATTGCTGCATGAGCCAAGTCTTCCATAAGTATCTCCTTGCAAGGCTTTGCTGGCGTTCAATCTATTATAACTGATATGGACTGGTCAATTTGACTGACCAGGGACCCATGGCACTAATACCAGTGTGATACACGGGTTATTCTTAGCTTCTTCTTGTTATTCTATAGGCTGCAGGAGGTATACGCTTGACCCTAGACTCCTCATCTCATCGATGCCCTGTCTGTCAAAGAAATAGAGCCAGTCATATGTGTGAAGATTGTGGAACAGTATTATGTTCCGAGTGCCTTGACTCCCGAACGAAAGAATATCATATGTGCCGAGACTGTCATGCAACATTGACTACATCCCAGGATGATGAGATAGATGTCTGCCCCGAGTGCGAATCAGAGAATATTGACGCAGGCAGACGGACAGCTGACATATGTCCGCGTTGTCATTCAACACGTATTATTCTACTTGAAGAAAGGCGACGCGCTCTGGCGCAAGAACTCAGGCATTCTATTATGAGCATTCAATATGGCCATACTAAACTCCGCGAGTTCACATCTAAGCTTGATAAAGCGAAGAGAACCCTTGTATCTCTCAGAATGGCGAACTTCTTGCACTATCATTGGATCGAGGAGAAAGTTGAGTCAGTACAGGATGAGATGCCAGCGATTAAGAGCAGAATAGGACATCAAGCAGAAATAGTTGCAAAACAGATTGCAGCAGAAACAAAGGGATTACTCGACTATACTAAATGGACTCCGGCTCAGTTTCCGTTTATAGAAGGCGTTCGGAATAGAGTGGAAGAGCTTGGCAACTACTACAAGCAGCATGTGGATGATAGTCTGGATGAGGTCAGACCAAGGCTGAAGGAAGTAATGGCCCAACTTGACGGCTTGAGCTATCATAGGAAAGAATTCACCGAATTCTATGAATATGGAGATCTCTCTGTTAATGAATTGCCTGTTGCTGCTTTGCCAGATATTCGGGTTGTTGGTAGCAATTTCTTAAAGAATGATAAAGCCTACGGCACTCTCTTCATTACAAACAAGAGATTATTCCTCGTAGCTGAAACAGGAAGACTGCGCAAGAAGACCGAGATTGTATTTCAATTCCCTCTAATGTACCTGAAAGAGATTGAGGAGGATGGCAGACTTCGTAAGAGACTTGTGCTTCGGCTCAAGCAGGGGGACCTTAAGATTTCTTGCAGTGAGGATACAAAAAAGGTCATGCCAGATTATATTGAGATTGCAAGACGTTTTGAGAAGTACATGCAGAGCGATCTCCAAAGGGTTCGCAAGATTGAACAGAAAAACCTCAACATAAGCGATGTCAGATTAAAGATAGAGGGCTTGGTATACTCCCTTCTTTCAACATCAGGAGGCAATACTGCTACAGAGGCGTCACAGGGCTATACAAGCAAGCCAGATTTCTTCCAGATTGGAACAACTCCGCCAAGATATCATCGAAGAGAGGCTCCATACGATTACTCAACAGCCTTCAAGGAGAG
The DNA here is from genome assembly GCA_029856425.1 of Candidatus Thorarchaeota archaeon. Lineage (GTDB taxonomy): Archaea > Asgardarchaeota > Thorarchaeia > Thorarchaeales > Thorarchaeaceae > SMTZ1-83. Next base: position 6,203 of record JAHQWZ010000038.1, on the reverse strand, counting down.
GCTTGAGGACACGATTGGACGTGTGGACTACAGGCAGGAGCCCTCATATGGGGTCGCCGGACCTGATATTGAGTATCTGAGAAGAAACGCGATGGAGATTCAGAATGCAATCAACGAGACCGTACATCTAATGAGGAATGGACATCTAGTGCCTGAAGACTTCATCAGAAGATATCGAGGACTGATGCGTGATTCTTATAATACCAAACGTGAAATTGAACGTGCAACTCGTCAAGGTCAAGGATACAGATGGTGACTAGATACCTAATTCACGTTCCAAGTCCTTGATGTCTTTCTCAAGTGTTTCTGACTCAGAAGCAGGGCTAGCAACTACTGTTGCATCGGATAATCCAATTTCCACATCGATCTCCTGCATTGCGGATGCTAGATCGTCTGAGCTTACTTCCATGCTTGCATCAAGTGCATCTGCAGATATTGCACTTTCAATTTCAAACTCATCCAAACGGCGAGTGATCTCATCAATATTCTCAACAAGCTTCCGTGTATCACTCGTGTCACCAAGCATCCCGAGAATCTTTGCAACCTCCTCGAGAGCGCGGCCTGTTTTTGCTGATGTCTGCGCGCGATTGAGATGAGCCAATATCTTGAGAATTTGAAGCCGTGCCTTATCCGTGGAGAGAGCGTAACGCCTGAAGCGTACCATCTCAGTGGCATAGGTTTTGAAGGCATCCATTTGTCCAGCTTGGCGGGCTTTTATAGCTCGAGCGCGTGTATCGCGCTCTTCCTTCTCCAACTTGTTTCTCTCACGAGCAAGCTGCTTAGTTAGAATTCTGAGCTGGCTGGAAACCTCTCCACTGTCGGGTCTTTTTCGACCCCATCTGAACGCCTTTCTGAGTGAATCCAAAAACCTCACCACTTGACTCGGGCATCGGCCCTATGAAACTAGAATAAATGTTCAGCGTTTAAACCTTCGTAGAGCATGGTACATCCTCTACGTACTTTGTCAATCGATTTCAGTGTTAGCAGCGTATAGTGATAGTCACACAGAACTTATTATCATCACAGGTTCCTGTTAGACCTGAACTGGAATGTCAGATAGATTGGACCAAGGCCTGAAGAACCTGCTAGATAAGGCAATAGAGTTGGATCAAAGAGGGATGAAGAAGGAAGCTGCTCAGTACTACCTGAAGGCAAGCAAGATTCTGATCAAACTATCAAATGCCGCATCTCTACCCTCAGTCCAAAAACACTATCTTGACAGAGCACAGGAGTGCGTTGACAGAGTACGTTACATATCAGGAATTAAGAAGAAGGCTAGAGGGCCTCCTGAAGGACTGACCACCCCACCCGTCTTCAGTCCAGATGTTGGGTCAGAGCCCGCAATGGAAAAGACGGCAGAGGCCGAGACAGAAGTAGATGAGGACACTCGAAGACTTCAGGAGATGATATCTGACACAATCATCACTGAGAGACCCAGCGTCAAAATGAGTGATGTCGCGGGACTAGCAGATGCTAAGCAAGCTATTCATGATGCGATCATAGCACCAATGAAGCACCCTGAGCTCTTCAAGGGCAAGTCGCGCCAGCCATGGAGAGGAATACTGTTCTATGGCCCAGCAGGATGCGGTAAGACTTTGATTGCAAAGGCAGTCGCATCGGAAGTCAATGCCACCTTCTTCAATGTATCTGCAGGCAACATTGTTAGCAAGTGGCTTGGTGAATCTGAGAAACTGGTCATGAATCTCTTTGCTTTGGCCAGACGCAATCAGCCCGCGATAGTATTCATGGACGAACTTGATTCAGTTGGGGTTTCGAGGTCTGGGGATGATGTAGGTGGAGAGAGGAGACTGAAGACTCAGCTTCTAACGGAACTACAAGGACTTGCCAGTGACCTTGAAGACAGAGTAACGGTGATTGGCGCTACTAACCTCCCATGGGAGTTGGACTTTGCACTTCGATCTAGGTTTGAGAAGAAGATCCATGTGACACTCCCAGACAAGCCTGCCAGAAAGAAGATTTTCGAGATCCACATGGAAGAGATAGAGGTTGCTCCTGAAGTAGACTATGATGAGCTTGCAGACCTCAGTGAGGGCTACAGTGGGAGAGACATAAGCGTAGTATGCAGAGAAGCAGCCATGGAGCCAATCAGGGATCTGCAACGAACAGGCAGAATGGAGGAAGAGGAAGAGATACTTGATATTCGACCGGTGTCAAGAGAGGACCTCCTGCAAGCTATCGAGAATATTAGGCCGGCAACATCTCCTGAGGATGTAAAGAGGTATATCGATTGGGCGGAGGGGTCCTAGGGAGTGGGTGTCAGAGAACGACGCAAGGAGAAGGAGAAAACCAAGACTGCCTCAGAAACCTCAATCTCAGAATCCCAAGAAGAAGAATCGACTCTAGTTGAAGAAGTCGAGATGAAGGCGGAGGAAGTCCATAGACCGGAGGTAGTTGTTGAGCATAAGGAGACTACTAGCACTATTGAAGTCACTGCAGATTCAACCATCGAGGAGGAAGCTCGCGTTGAGCTAGAAGAAGTTGTTCTCATGCCTCCATGGGGAAACATCAGACAGACAGAGTGGATGTACGGCATACCTCCTAGAGAAGAAGACAGGGAGATGTGGGCTGAGGAATGGTCGGATTTTGTCCTACGATGGATGGAAGCTCGTGATGTCCACATCCTTTCAGTAACTGCTTTCATAAAGGAGCCCCCGTTTAATGATATCACAAACAAGATAGACTCATTCAAATTGATTGGCGAGGTGCTGGTACAGAAGGAAATCGCTGAGTGGTTGGACAGAAACTGCAGGCAATTGAGAGTCTACTGGAGATTCCTTGAGGATTGGGCTGACATCATCTATGAGTGGGCATTGAAGTCAGGAAAGCTGAGATTAGACGTGAAGTCAATCGTAATTCAGGAAGGAAATTACAGCTTCGCGAAACTTCCAGAAGAAGATCTTCATAGAGTTCTTCTCATCATGGTGGAGAAAGGACTTGCCAGTTGGGTGGATAAGAAGAAAGGTGCAATCAAGATTTCAGTTTAGCGGTGTGAAATTGCCCCACTATCACCGCTTTCTCTTGCCCGCAGACCTGGGAAGTAGTATCGACCGCCTGTGGAGAATCGAATATCTGCTACAGCCATTCCAGCATCTACTAGACTGGAGAGCACTTGTCTTGCATGGTCCTCAGACCACTTCATGAGCATCATGACTTCTTCCACAGAAACATAGCCTTTTGATGCTGCAAGATTGACCACATCAGACTGGTCCCTTCTTAGCTCAAGGGGCCGGAGTTCGACAACTTTCACTCCACCACGAAGCGTTCGGATTCCTGGGATAAGCCCATGTTCAGCTACGCGATTGACTGCTTCAATCACGTCGCTGTAGCTGATGGCCTTCAGCTCAGGCATTCGCTTCACGACTTCAACAATCAGCTCAGCTAAGCCCATGAGCCCTTTTGAAGCATGTACTGTTGCCACATCAAGAATTGCAAGTCCAATGTGATCATAGTATTCATCCATAGTCATCCCGTCGCCACTGAATCGGTTCTCTCCTCGGACTAGATTGAGAAGCATAACAGCATCGGGAAACCTCTCTGCAACACGTTCGGTCTGAATGAAGGTGCCAAAATCGAGGCCTATACGTTTCAAGTCCACGATGTTGGCCTTGACTTCACTGGCCAATGCTTCTGACTCCCTCTGATATGACCTGATGTCGACAATTCCCATGTCGAACATCTTCTTTAGTTGATCAAGAGTGGCTATTGAAGCAAAGAGTTCGGATCGAAGACGTTCCTGCATCAGAGAGACCTTCATACAAGTGTATAGCCCACACTGGGCCTCTCATTGGGTTTAGTCAGATGTCACTATAAGAGAGAGTATTATCAGCTAAGGCGTAATCCGGTCTCGGTCTCGTGGGAGAAGGGTTGCTTCACGGATATTCTCAATTCCCAAGAGCTGCATCGTGAGTCGTTCCACACCCAAGCCCAATCCTCCGTGGGGAGGTGCGCCATACTTGAAGGGATCGAGATAGAAAGCAAAAGCATCAGGATTGAAGCCTTTCGCTTTAAACCTCTCAACAAGGAGACCGTAGAGATGAATTCTCTGACTCCCAGTAGTAATCTCCATACCCTTGTAGGTCAGGTCGAAGCTCTCGGTCATACCTTCGTCTGTCATGCTAGGCATGGTATATGCGGGTCTCAGTTCTAATGGATAGTGCGTTAGGAATACCATATCAGTCCCGAACTTCTCTGGGAATATCTCACCTAGAAGGCGCTCGGCTTCAGGATCAATGTCATCAGTTATTGAGAGTTCCTTTCCTTCACTGTTTAGTAAATCTATGGCTTTTGCATACTTGATTCTCTTGAAGGGCACCTTGGGAACGGCTAACTCAACTCCCAAGGTTTCTAACTCTCTTGATGCCACCTTTGCAGTCTTCTGAAATGAATGATTCAGCATTCGTTCTTCCATTTTCATGACGTCATCCACGTCTGTTATCCATGCCATCTCGTAGTCAAACGAGGTGTACTCATTGACATGACGCCGTGTGTTGTGTTTTTCAGCTCTGAAGACTGGAGCAATCTCAAAGACCCTCCCAAATCCTGCAAGAATCATGAGCTGCTTATAGAACTGGGGACTCTGGGCCAAGTAGGCTCTCTTGTCAAAGTACTTTATCTCAAAGAGGTTTGCCCCTCCCTCTGTGGCTTCCGCTACGATCTTGGGAGTATGAATCTCCACAAAGTCTTTCGACTCAAGATATTCACGTGCAAATCGTACCAGAGTGTGTTGAATCCGAAATACGGCATTGACCGAGGGCTTTCGAAGATCAAGAATTCTATGATTGAGGCGTGTGTCCAAATCAACATCCACCTTACCTTCAACAACGTCAATTGGAAGACGTTCAGCGGTATTGATAATTCGGATACGAGTTGGAATAACCTCGGCACCTGAGGCGACTTGTTTGGCTGCTACAACCATACCCTTTACCGCTACAGCAAATTCTGGCTTTAGCTGTCCAGAAACCTCAAAGACTTCTTCAGAGACCTTCTTCTGAGGAATTGTGACTTGGACTTGACCGTGTTCGTCTCTGAGAATGAGGAATTTTATCTTCCCCTTATCACGCAGAATGTGGACCCAACCCATAATGGTGACTTCTGTGCCTGCAATCTCTGCAGTTACCTCACTGCTGAAATGGGTACGAATCCCTTCGCCAATTGGTTCGACACCTGCATCGCTATAGAAGTCCATTTGATTTCGCCTCAGTGTTTCAGAACAGAATCCGCTATGATTGCATTATGAGGCTTTTGGCATAAGGCAATGAAGGAGTAATTCATGAATAAATTTCGAAACGACACCTCTGAGATGGACTCAGAGATATCGTTTCTTGTACATACTAAATCACATAGGCGCCGAAATTAGCTCATAGACTGCCCTCCGCTTGTCCTTGCCATGCTCATGCTCCCGGATTAGACCAAGGTCCTTCAGTCGACTGAGGCCATAGTTCACAGTCCGGGGAGGCAAGAAGGTGTTGCTGATCAGGTCCTGCCGGGACATCCGACGCCTGTTCTTAAGCAGCACGTACAAGAACTTCGCAGACGGAGGCAGAGCTAAGAATGAGCGCTGTGCAAACACGATCCCACCTGAATGTTGATACCATGTTTTATCATACCTCCTGATTGTTCTTCTTCTCACCAAGACTCATGACAAATAAGGATTCGTATTCTATCACCTTGCTGTTTATCCAAGGTTCTTATCAGCATCACAGGAGAGCAACAGGCCATGTATTCGTTTGAGAGCATTGACATAATTGGATATGACGGAAAGCCTGTCCCGAATACATACTTGAAACTCAAACAGCATAGTGAAAAGCTCGCAATTGTGTTTCCCGGTAGGGGCTACACCTCTCAGGGCCCATTGCTTCATTATACAATCAATCTGTTGCTCGAGAATCGTGTCAATGTTCTGAGCGTTGATTATGCTTACTGGAATAATCCAGATTTTAATAGCCTCGAATGGGAGGAGAAACAGAAGTGGTTGTTTGGGGATGCAGAGGAAGCTCTAAAGGTCGCTGTGGATAAGATAGATTCCGAACTCGAGATTCTGGTTGGTAAATCGCTTGGAACTCTTGCTATTGGCCGCCTACTGGATATCTTCTCCGGCATCAGAAGAAGCAGCGTGATATGGCATACTCCACTCATTAAAATGCCACATCTTGTCAGACAAATCACTAGACATCAGCCTCACT